>NZ_VFSI01000021.1:0-26278 GCF_006385825.1 Streptococcus sp. D2
AGCTTCTCTAAGCTATATTCTTGTTTTCTAAGTTCATAGATCTGAACTTTATCATCATAAGTTAATTTCATAATAAAAACACCCCAAAAGTTAGATTTTTTCTGTCTAACTTTTGGGGTGCAGTTCATTTTGAACACCTGATACTATGCGTTTTTGTGATCGCAAAGACTTTTTATCCAGTCTCATCTTATAGTATATTGAAATAGAAACTGAACAAATTGATTAAGGAATTTAAAGCAATTCTAGAAATATTTCAGAAGCGATATTGTACGATTCTAGATTCAAATTACCTTATCATTTTTTATAGATATGATTTTATTGAATTGTTTTAAAAAAGAAAAAGCTTATATAAGTTTCAGATAGTGATTTAAACTTTGTCTCAAAAAAACCTGAGGTCATTGTTGCTAGAAATGGTAATAAAAAGTTTATTGATTTTGAATTAGGATGAGTCAAAAGGAATTTTAAAGCATTTTTTGTTATAATTAATTGAAGAATTATTGATATAAAAGGAGAAAAAATATGACTTTCGAAGAAATCCTGCCTGGGTTAAAGGCTAAGAAAAAATTTGTACGAACTGGATGGGGAGGTGCTGAAAACTATGTCCAACTTTTTGACACTATCGAGCAAAATGGTGTGGCCCTAGAAGTGACGCCCTATTTCCTCATCAACGTGTCTGGTGAGGGAGAAGGTTTTTCCATGTGGAGCCCGACACCTTGTGATGTTTTAGCGACGGATTGGGTAGAAGTGCATGACTAAACGTGTACTCATTACAGGAGTGAGTTCAGGGATCGGTCTGGCTCAAGCTCGACTCTTTTTAGAGAATGGCGATCAAGTTTATGGTGTGGATCAAGGAGAAAATCCACCCTTAAAGGGTGATTTCCACTTTTTACAGAGAGATTTGACCTTGGACTTAGAGCCTATTTTTGCCTGGTGTCCACAGGTGGATATTTTGTGCAATACTGCTGGAGTTTTGGATGATTATAAACCACTTTTGGAACAGACAGCGCAGGAAATTCAAGAAATTTTTGAAATTAACTACGTGACTCCAGTAGAGTTGACTCGATTTTATTTGACACAAATGTTGGAAAATAAAAAGGGAATCATCATCAATATGTGCTCCATCGCTTCTAGCCTAGCAGGTGGCGGTGGACACGCCTATACTTCTTCGAAGCACGCCTTGGCAGGCTTTACCAAGCAGTTGGCTCTAGACTATGCAGAAGCTGGGATTCAGGTATTTGGGCTTGCTCCAGGAGCAGTCAAGACAGCTATGACCGCTGCAGATTTTGAGCCAGGTGGATTGGCTGACTGGGTGGCTAGTGAAACACCAATCAAGCGCTGGATTGAACCAGAGGAAGTGGCAGAAGTCAGTCTCTTTTTGGCCGGTGGAAAGGCATCTGCCATGCAGGGACAAATTTTGACAATAGATGGTGGCTGGTCTTTGAAGTAGGAGGATCTGATGGAAATCAAAAGACACTTTGGAGTCTACGCTGTTTGCTTTGAAAATGGGAAGTTACTCTGCATTGAAAAAACGAGAGGCCCTTATCAACATCGGTATGATCTAACTGGAGGCAGTCAGCAACTTGGTGAAGGACTGACGGAAACGCTGACTAGAGAAGTTATGGAAGAGACGGGATTTACTGTTAGAAGCTACTCTAATCCTCGAATCTACGATGTTTTCGTCAGCGAAGAGTTAAAAAATTTTATGGTTCACCATATCATGGCCTTGTATGATGTTGAAATGAATGAGAGTGCACCTCAAGTTACGATTTCGGAAGCTGTAGCTGATGGTGCGAATGATTCACTCGGATATATTTGGATGGATATTCAAGAGATCACAGAAGAAAATGCATCGCCATTAGTCTTGAAGGTTAAGTCTGAATTATTAGGATTTCCAGAACTGGACAAGACTTTTTACATGAATTGGAAGGTGAATGATGAGAAATCAACTTGCCCTTAGTGGCGAAAAACTGGATGAAAAAGTTTACCCTCAACTATTGCACCACGTCGGTATGATTCGTGGAGAATATTTGTTGAGAGAGCTCAATCAAAACATCCTGTTACCAAGTTGTCAGCAATTTGTAAAAGATTATCTAGCCACTATTTGCTCATTGTACTCGGATGAAGATGTCTGGTATCGTTTTTCAGAATTAACGAATACAGAAGCCAATTGTTTAGAGGGGACTAAAGAGTACTTTGATGAAAATCATCCCTTGTTTGGTTATAGAGGAACTAGACGTTTACTAGCGTGTTTGGATGAATTTCATGCGGAGGTACATGTCGTTACAGAAGTTTATCAAACCAATTCCAATCTGTCTCTTATCTTTCCTTTTGTCAATGATGCTGAACAGTTAAAACAAGCTATTAGAGTATTGCGCCAGCATGGTTTTACTGGGAAAGTCGGCACGATGATTGAATTACCGTCAGCGTATTTTGACTTGGACAGAATAATGGAAACGGGCATTTCAAAGATTGTAGTTGGAATGAATGATTTGACTTCTTTTATTTTTGCGACTGTGAGAAATAGTCAATGGCATGATATGGAAAATCCAATAATGTTAGATATGCTGAGACAGATGCAGGATAAAGCAAGGATTAAAAATATTGACTTTGCTGTAGCAGGCTATCTGAATACTTCTTTCATACAAAAAATGAATCAGTTGGGTATCAAGTGCATTCTCCATTACAGCTCTATTCCGGAGATTTTTGATTTAGAAATTGACCATCCAGGCCATCTCAAACACATAAAAGAAGAAAGTAAAAAATTACAAAGGAGCAACCTATGACACCGCAAGAAATGTGGAATAAATACAAGCAAATCAATCCTTCTATCGGAGATGAAATCGATGCTTGGGCTTTTGGAGTGGAACCAGACCTTTTAGCGGATTTGGTGTTTAAAGGCGAAAAGACAGCAACAGCGTCAGCCTATGACCTCTACGCAGTAGAGGACGAATCCCTTCCGCAAGAAGGGACCTTCGATGTCATTTTAGATAGTCAAAATCAGGCCATCTGTATTGTCGAAATTACAAAGGTTTCTGTTGAACCCTTCAATCGAGTGTCAACTGACCATGCCTATAAGGAAGGTGAGGGAGACAAATCCCTCGCCTATTGGCGTCAGGTTCATGAGGATTGTTTCACCGAGTGGATGAGGGAGGCAGGACTGACTTTTACACCTGAAAGCAAGGTTGTTTTAGAAGAATTTCGCAAGGTTTACCCACTGTAGACTTCTAGAAGGAAGAAAGTTTTGGAAATCACTGTCCAATCCTTTTTTCTCAGGCAAAACATGATATAATAAGTTTGTTTGAAGAAGAGCTCTAGCTCTTAAACTTAGATAGGAGAAAACTATGCAAGCAGTTGAACATTTTATTAAGCAATTTGTTCCTGAACATTATAATTTATTTTTAGACTTGAGTCGTGAGACCAAGACGTTTTCAGGGAAGGTGATCATCACTGGTCAAGCACAGAGTGACCGCATTTCCCTTCATCAAAAAGACTTGGAAATCGCTTCTGTAGAAGTTGCAGGGGAAGCTCGCCCATTTACAGTTGACCATGACAATGAAGCCCTTCATATTGAACTTGCGGAAGCAGGTCAAGTTGAAGTGGTTATCGCTTTCTCAGGAAAAATTACAGACAACATGACAGGGATTTACCCTTCTTATTACACAGTTGATGGAGTCAAGAAGGAAGTCTTGTCTACTCAGTTCGAGAGTCATTTTGCGCGCGAAGCCTTCCCATGTATGGATGAGCCTGAAGCCAAGGCAACTTTTGACCTTTCTCTACGTTTTGACCAAGCGGAAGGTGAATTGGCCTTGTCTAATATGCCAGAAATCGAAGTTGAAAACCGTAAGGAAACAGGTATCTGGAAGTTTGAGACAACACCTCGCATGTCTTCTTACTTGTTAGCCTTTGTTGCGGGTGATTTGCAAGGTGTGACGGCTAAAACTAAAAACGGTACTCTCGTAGGTGTTTATTCAACCAAAGCTCATCCACTATCAAACCTTGATTTCTCACTGGATATCGCTGTTCGCTCTATCGAGTTTTACGAAGATTACTATGGAGTTAAGTACCCAATCCCTCAATCTCTCCACATCGCCCTTCCTGACTTCTCAGCTGGAGCTATGGAAAACTGGGGTCTTGTGACCTACCGTGAAGTGTACTTGGTTGTGGATGAGAACTCTACCTTTGCCAGCCGTCAACAAGTTGCCCTTGTTGTGGCCCATGAATTGGCTCACCAATGGTTTGGGAACCTCGTAACTATGAAATGGTGGGATGACCTTTGGCTCAATGAAAGCTTTGCTAACATGATGGAATACGTCTGTGTGGATGCTATTGAACCAAGCTGGAATATCTTTGAAGATTTCCAAACAGGTGGTGTTCCGTCTGCCTTGAAACGTGATGCGACTGATGGCGTTCAATCTGTTCACGTGGAAGTTAAACACCCAGATGAAATCAATACGCTCTTTGACGGAGCTATCGTCTATGCCAAAGGAAGTCGCCTCATGCACATGCTTCGTCGTTGGCTAGGTGATACCGATTTTGCCAAAGGTTTGCATGCCTACTTTGAAAAACATCAATACAGCAATACAATTGGTCGTGACCTTTGGGATGCTCTTGGTCAAGCGTCTGGACGTGATGTCGCAGCCTTCATGGATTCTTGGTTGGAACAACCTGGTTATCCAGTTCTCACTGTCAAAGTTGAAAATGATGTCTTGAAGATTTCACAAAAACAATTCTTCATTGGTGAGCACGAAGATAAGAACCGTCTCTGGGTTGTACCACTAAACAGCAACTGGAAAGGCTTGCCTGATACACTTGAAACTGAAAGCATCGAAATCCCTGGCTACGCAGCCCTTCTTGCTGAAAATGAAGGAGCTCTTCGTTTCAATACTGAAAATACAGCCCACTACATTACCGACTATCAAGGAGACTTGTTGGATGCAGTTCTTGCTGAGCTAGAGACACTTGATAACACAAGCAAACTGCAAATCGTTCAAGAACGTCGTCTGCTTGCTGAAGCAGGGCACATTTCTTATGCTGACTTGCTCCCAGTCCTTGATAAACTTGCTAAGGAAGAATCTTACCTTGTCGTTTCAGCCATTTCTCAAGTGATTTCTGCCCTCGAGCGCTTTATCGATGAAGGAACAGAAGCTGAAAGAGCCTTCAAAGCCTTGGTTGCGAAATTGGCTCGTCATAACTATGACCGTCTTGGTTTTGAAGCTAAAGATGGAGAATCAGATGAGGATGAATTGGTTCGTCAGTTGACCATTTCGATGATGATTCGCTCAAATGATGCAGAAGCTAGTCAAGTCGCTAGCCAAATCTTCGCGGCTCACAAGGAGAATCTTGCAGGACTTCCAGCAGCTATTCGTTCACAAGTTCTGATCAATGAAATGAAACATCATGAGACCAAAGACTTGTTAGCACTTTATCTTGATACTTATACGCACGCAACAGATGCTGTCTTTAAACGCCAGTTGGCAGCGGCTCTTGCCCACAGTACAGATGCGGACAATATCCAAACCTTGATTGCTTCTTGGAAGGACAAATTTGTGGTCAAACCACAAGACTTGTCAGCTTGGTATTTCCAGTTTTTAGGTCATCAAGCAACTCAGGAAACAGCTTGGTCTTGGGCTCGTGAAAACTGGGCTTGGATTAAGGCAGCTCTGGGAGGAGATATGAGCTTTGATAGCTTTGTTATCCTTCCTGCGCACGTATTTAAGACTCAGCAACGCTTGGCAGAGTACAAGGAATTCTTTGAACCGCAACTTTCTGACCTTGCTCTTAGCCGTAACATCGGTATGGGAATCAAGGAAATTGCAGCGCGTGTTGACTTGATTAACCGTGAAAAAGCTGCAGTGGAAGCAGTCGTTCTTCAATATGGGAAAGCTTAAACATTCGTAAAATAATAAAAACTCAACTTTCTCTCTTAAAGTAAGAGGGAGTTGAGTTTTTTTTAAGGCAAATTTGGTATAATGGTTTTAATAAGGAGGAGTTTCTCATGATAAAAATCTTATTGGTTGAGGATGACCTAGGCCTGTCAAATTCAGTATTTGACTTTTTAGACGATTTTGCAGATGTCATGCAGGTATTTGATGGGGAAGAAGGTCTCTACGAAGCTGAAAGTGGCGTCTATGACTTGATTTTGCTCGATTTAATGTTACCTGAAAAAAATGGCTTCCAAGTCTTGAAAGAATTGCGTGAAAAGGGAATTACGACACCAGTTCTGATTATGACTGCTAAGGAGAGCTTGGATGACAAGGGGCATGGATTTGAACTAGGAGCGGATGATTATCTGACTAAACCTTTCTACCTAGAAGAACTCAAAATGCGTATTCAAGCCCTTCTCAAACGTTCAGGTAAGTTTAATGAAAATACCTTGACTTATGGAAATATTGTAGTTAATTTGTCAACCAATACCGTTAAGGTTGAAGATACTCCTGTCGAATTGCTTGGAAAAGAGTTCGATTTACTGGTTTATTTCCTTCAAAATCAAAATGTTATTTTGCCTAAGACTCAGATTTTTGATCGTCTATGGGGATTTGATAGTGACACAACGATTTCAGTTGTCGAAGTCTATGTTTCAAAAGTCCGTAAGAAATTAAAAGGAACCACTTTTGCAGAGAATTTGCAAACCTTGCGTAGTGTTGGGTATATTTTAAAAGATGTTCAGTAAACTAAAAAAAACATGGTATGCGGATGACTTTAGTTATTTTATTCGCAACTTCGGTGTCTTCACTCTGATTTTCTCCACCATGACTCTGATTATTTTGCAGGTCATGCACTCGAGTCTCTATACTTCGGTGGATGATAAGCTTCATGGCTTGAGCAACAATCCTCAGGCAGTTATTCAGTTGGCGGTAAATAGGGCGACGGAAGAGATTAAAGATTTGGAGAATGCTGCTACAGATACTAGCAAGACTGATGTAAAACCCAATGTCAGTTCCAATACAGAAGTCATTCTTTTTGATAAGAATTTTACCCAGCTCCTTTCTGGAAATCGATTTTTGGGATTGGATAAGATTAAGTTAGAGAAAAAAGAACTAGGCCATATCTATCAGATTCAGGTTTTTAATAGCTATGGACAGGAAGAAATCTATCGCATGATTTTGATGGAAACGAATATCAGTTCGGTTTCAACCAATATCAAGTATGCTGCTGTCTTGATTAATACCAGTCAGTTGGAGCAGGCCAGTCAAAAGCATGAGCAATTGATTGTCGTTGTGATGGCTAGTTTCTGGATTTTGTCTTTACTTGCCAGTCTCTATCTAGCTAGGGTCAGTGTTCGGCCCCTGCTTGAGAGCATGCAGAAGCAACAGTCCTTTGTGGAAAATGCCAGTCATGAGTTACGAACCCCACTTGCAGTTTTGCAAAATCGCTTAGAGACCCTTTTCCGTAAGCCTGAAGCTACCATTATGGATGTGAGCGAAAGTATTGCATCGAGTTTGGAAGAAGTCCGAAATATGCGGTTTTTGACGACGAACTTGTTGAATTTAGCTCGAAGAGATGATGGGATTAAGCCTGAACTTGGAGAAGTTCCAACTAGCTTTTTTAATACAACTTTCACAAACTATGAGATGATTGCTTCGGAAAATGATCGTGTCTTCCGTTTTGAAAATCGTATCCATCGAACGATTGTCACAGATCAGCTTCTATTGAAGCAGTTGATGACTATCTTATTTGATAATGCTGTCAAGTATACTGAAGAGGATGGTGAAATTGATTTTGTGATTTCAGCGACTGACCGTAATCTGTATTTACTTGTTTCTGATAATGGAGTCGGTATTTCAGCAGAAGATAAGAAGAAAATTTTTGATCGTTTTTATCGAGTGGACAAGGCTAGAACTCGTCAAAAAGGAGGTTTTGGTTTAGGATTATCACTGGCCAAGCAGATTGTAGATGCCTTAAAAGGAACCATTACTGTTAAAGATAATAAACCAAAAGGAACAATCTTTGAAGTGAAGATTGCCATTCAGACACCATCTAAAAAGAAAAAATAAAAATATCGCTCCGGCTGGGGCGATATTTTGGATTTATCTTTTTAGTTTTCGTTTGATGATAGAGCGTTGGATTTTTAGAACAAGTAAGCTGGATCCGATTGCTGCGACAAAGGCAAGAGCAGTTGATAGTTTTAACGCCAAGAAGATAAAACTAAAGATAGCAATACAGATACAAAAAACAGCGATATTAACAAAAAATAGGATTTCTTGAAAACTGGTATCAGATTGTGATTCGGGCGCATAATCCTGATAGCGAGGAAGTTGCTGGTTTAATTCTTCTTGATAGTCTACCTCATATGATTTTAATTTTTTTACGGACATGGTTCTCTCCTTAACAGTACATACCTATTTTATCATTTTTTTAGCAGAGAATTATTACAGAAAGGTTACAAAAAGAATAAAGTGCTTTTTCAAAATCAATTTTCTTGACACCATACTGTGAAAATGATAGGATGGATAAACACCTAATGCTTATTAATATTTACAATTAATTATATTTTTAAGTAAATAATTCATTTTTAGAAAAAATATTTACTTATTTTCTTGATTTTATTTAATTTGATTAGTGAGATTTGTTTGGAATACAGGGACAGATTTTCTGTCTCCTATTTTTATAGTAGCGGGGTATCTCATTGATACCTCTTGGAAAAGTTAAAGGAGACAAGCATGTATCTTGCTATCAAGGAAATATTACAGAACAAACTTCGATATAGTTTGATTTTAACCACTATTTTTCTTATTTCTTTTATGGTCTTTTTTATGACCAGTCTAGCTCTTGGTCTTGTGCGAAACAACCGGGCTGCTATTGACAATTGGCAAGCGACGAGTGTGGTTTTATCTGACTACGCAAATGATAATTTGACAGCATCTTTTATTCCTGAAAAGGATTATAAGGAAAAGAGATCTGAGGAGGCCGCTCCACTGGGTTATATGTTCGCTGTGACCAATCTAGTCGATGATAGTGAAAAGGTCAATGTTTCCATCTTTGCTCAAGAGTGGGACGATTTTATCTCTCCTAGTTTGACGGAGGGACGGTATCCTGAAAGCGATGATGAGGTTGTCGTAGATCAGTCCTTTGAAAACTATGGAATTAAGCTAGGTGATGCCATTCAACTCAATGGAAGCGAGGAAAGTTACAAGATTGTAGGTCTGACTCAAGGAAATAAATTTTTCACCGAGCCTGTTGTCTTTACAAGTTTGACAACTTATTGGATTTTACAAGGGACCTTGAAAGCTAATCGTGCTATCTCTGCCTTGGTATTAAAAAATGACATAGAAGTGACTGGCGATGGACTGAAACAGATTTCTATCCCAAAAATGATTTCGAAAATTCCTGGTTACACACCTCAAGTTAATGTATTTTCAGGAATGATTATCGCTATGATTGTTATAACAGGCTTGATTGTTGGTATTTTTGTTTATATCATTACCATACAAAAGCTAGGACTTTATGGAATTATGCGGGCTCAGGGAATACAGATTAAAACCATTGTATGGTCTCTGTTCTGTCAGATCTTGCTTCTATCTGGTATGGGGACTACTTTATCCTTGCTTGCTATCGGAGGAGTGATTTTGCTCTTACCAGCTACCTTCTTTTTCTACCCAAGTTGGATGGCCTACTCGATTCTAAGCTCGGTTATTTGCTTGATGGCTCTTCTTGGTGGTGTCATTTCCCTCCCACGCTTGCTAAAGGTGGACCCGATTACTGCGATTGCAGAATGATAAGGAGAATAGTATGACAGCATTGATAGAAATGAATCAAGTGACAAAAACGTACGGGGAAGGAAAGATGAAAGTCGTAGCTCTGCATGAGACGAATTTTCAGCTAAATGCGGGAGAGTTCGTGGCTATCGTTGGGCCCTCAGGTTCTGGAAAGACGACTTTTCTAACGACTCTAGGACAACTTCAGGAAGCATCGAGTGGAAAGATTTTAGTCAAGGGGAAGGAAACAGGCAGTCTGACGGAGAAGGAGAAAACGAACCTCCGTTTTAGAGAGTTTGGCTTCATTCTTCAGACTTCAAACTTAATTCCTTTTCTAACGGTCAAGGAACAGCTGGATTTGATTGACAGACTGGATAAGGGAAAAAATAGTAAAAGTGATCGAAAAGAGCTGTTTGACTTGTTGGATTTGGAAAAAGTACAAAATCAGTATCCCAAGGCTTTATCAGGTGGTGAACGTCAACGTGCGGCGATTGCTAGGGCGCTTTACAACAATCCTAGCATCGTACTGGCAGATGAGCCTACAGCTAGTCTTGATACAGAGCGGGCTTACCAAGTAACGGATATGTTGGCTTCAATTGCCCATGAGCAAGGAAGAGGTGTTGTCATGATTACACATGATACACGCCTTCTTGATAAGGTTGACCGAGTTTATGTAATGAGTGATGGAAACTTGGTTGAAGAAAAATGTAAACAAATATAAAATATAGTGAATTGACGGATATTTTTCTAAAACGTTAGACCTGAAAAATGCACCGGTTCTACGTAGCAAATTGATAAGCTATATAGATTTTGATGAGGTTGAGCCAAAACTCAATTTTAAGAAAAATAAAGTAAATCTCCCCACAAAAAATGTATAGTCTCAAGTTTTTTCAAGACTTGACTATGCGTTTTTTAATTTTAAAGACTTTTTCCCAGCCTCCTTATTTTTAACTTCAAAACGGTGTTTTGATCTGACTTCATCAGTTTTATTGCCAACATTAAAACTCTACTTTGAGCAATCTGCATCTAGTTTTCTAGCTTGTTCTTTGATTTTTGTTGAGTATATGGACTGCAAATTGCGCTAAAAAATGATATAATGGTGAAGTTATATAGTCCCGATAAGATGGTAGGCATTTATCACTAAGAAATACCTATCAGTACTTTGTAACTCTATAACACTATTTTTAAGGGGGGACATTTTTATGTCAGAACGTAAATTATTCACGTCTGAATCTGTATCTGAGGGGCATCCGGATAAGATCGCAGACCAAATTTCAGATGCTATCTTGGATGCTATTTTAGCAAAGGATCCAGAGGCACACGTTGCTGCTGAGACAGCGGTTTATACTGGCTCAGTTCATGTATTTGGTGAAATTTCAACTACAGCTTATGTAGATATTAATCGTGTGGTTCGTGATACCATTGCAGAGATTGGTTATACCAATACAGAATATGGATTTTCTGCTGAAACGGTGGGAGTACACCCATCTTTGGTGGAGCAATCACCAGATATTGCTCAAGGTGTTAACGAAGCCTTGGAGGTTCGTGGGAATGCAGATCAAGATCCACTTGATTTGATTGGAGCTGGAGACCAAGGTCTCATGTTTGGTTTTGCGGTAGATGAAACAGAAGAACTCATGCCACTTCCAATCTCACTCAGTCACAAGTTGGTTCGTCGTTTATCAGAGCTTCGTAAGTCTGGTGAAATCAGCTATCTTCGTCCAGATGCTAAATCTCAAGTTACAGTTGAATATGATGAAAATGACCAGCCAGTGCGCGTGGATACAGTCGTTATTTCTACTCAGCATGATCCAGAAGTTAGCAATGAACAAATCCATCAAGATGTGATTGACAAGGTCATCAAAGAAGTTATTCCATCTTCTTATCTTGATGATAAGACAAAATTCTTTATCAATCCGACAGGTCGTTTTGTAATCGGTGGTCCTCAAGGAGACTCAGGTTTGACTGGTCGTAAGATTATTGTAGATACGTATGGTGGTTACTCACGTCACGGTGGTGGTGCCTTTTCTGGTAAGGATGCGACTAAGGTGGACCGTTCAGCTTCTTATGCAGCTCGCTACATTGCTAAAAACATTGTTGCAGCAGGTCTTGCTAAGAAGGCAGAAGTGCAATTGGCATACGCTATCGGTGTTGCGCAACCTGTATCTGTTCGTATTGATACTTTTGGTACAGGAACAGTAGCTGAAAGCAAACTTGAAAAAGCGGCTCGTCAAATCTTTGACCTTCGTCCTGCAGGAATTATCCAAATGCTTGACCTTAAACGTCCAATCTACCGTCAAACAGCGGCTTACGGACACATGGGACGTACAGATATTGATCTTCCATGGGAACGCTTGGACAAGGTAGAAGCCTTGAAAGAAGCAGTCAAATAAAATCTTAAGAGGGGATTGCCCCTCTTTTAATATACTATTTCCTTCAAAATCATTGAAATTATAGCTTGAATTTGATATGATAGTCCTATGGATAAAAGTAGAGCAAAGCGTGTTGAGCGCGATAAAAAGAGAATTGGTTTACTAACCCTAGTAGCCATATTTGCAGTTAGTATTTGTGTCCTAGGTTCAATAATTGGATACAAAATATACACAAAACAAAGTTTTGAACAAAAGATTGAATCTCTCAAAAAAGAGAAAGATGATCAATTGAGTGAGGGGAATCAGAAGGATCATTTTCGTAAGGGGCAAGCCGAAGTGATTGCCTATTATCCTCTTCAAGGGGAGCAAGTGATTTCGTCTGTAAAAGACATCATGACACAGGATATTAAGGAAAATCTGGAAGATAAAGAAAATCTAGTTTTTTATTATACGGAGAAACAAGATTCGCCTTTAAAAGGGATTGTCAACCGAAGTGTGATGAAACAAGTCTATGATTTAACTTCGTCAAAAGTTGAAGAGACTGAAAAAACTAATCTGGCAAAAGTCCATTTGACAGAAGATGGCAAACCTTTTACACTTGATCAATTATTTTCAGATGCTAGTAAAGCCAAAGAGCAGCTGATAAAAGAAACGGCTTCTTTCTTACAGGACAAGAAATTGGAGCAAGAGAAGGTCGATCAGCTTGTTAAAAGCTTCTCTGACCAAGACTTGTCTGCATGGAATTTTGATTACAAGGATAGTCAGATTGTCCTTTATCCAAGTCAGACAGTTGAAAATCTGGATGAGATTGCCTTGCCAGTATCTAGTTTCTTTGAAGTTATTCAGTCTTCTTATTTATTAGATAAGGATGCAGAACTTTATAAGGCTTATTATGAAAAGAAAAATCGTAAAGTAGTGGCCTTGACTTTTGATGATGGACCAAATCCTGCAACGACAACTCAAGCATTAGATACACTTTCTAAGTATGGTATTAAGGCAACTTTCTTCGTTTTAGGTAAGAATGTTTCTGGCAATGAAGAGATTTTGAAACGCATGAAAGCAGATGGCCATGTTATTGGAAACCATAGTTGGAGTCATCCCGTTCTTTCAAAACTTTCTCTTGATGAGGCTAAAAAACAAATTACTGATACGGAGGATGCGCTAACTAAGGTGCTGGGCTCTAGTTCTAAACTTATGCGTCCGCCTTATGGAGCCATTACAGATGACATTCGCAATAGCCTCGATTTGAGTTTTATTATGTGGGATGTGGATAGTCTGGACTGGAAGAGTAAAAATGAAGCAGCTATTTTGACAGAAATTCAGCGTGAAGTCAAGAATGGTTCTATTATTCTCATGCATGATATCCATGCTGAGACAGTAAATGCTCTACCAAAGGTTATTGACTATTTGAAAGGGCAAGGTTATGACTTTGTAACTGTACCAGATTTGTTAAATTCTCGTCTTAAACCTCACCAACTCTATTTCGACCGTGACCAATAATACATAAAATCTAAAGAGATAAGTTTTCTATGAGAACTTGTTTCTTTGGATTTGCTTTACATAGAGAGGAAAAATAATGAAATCTTATACTTTAAATAATGGCGTTCTAATTCCTGTTCTAGGATTTGGAACCTGGAAGGCTGAAAATGGAGAGATTGCCTATCAAGCTGTCCTAGAGGCTTTAAAGGCAGGCTATCGCCATATCGATACGGCAGCGATTTATAAAAATGAAGAAAGCGTTGGTCGTGCCATTCAAGATAGTGGCGTTCCGCGTGAGGAAATTTTTGTAACCAGCAAACTCTGGAATAGAAATCACAACTATGAGCAAGCTCGTCAGGCTTTTGAAGAGTCTTTAGAGAAGCTGGGCTTGGAATATTTGGATTTGTATTTGATTCATTGGCCAAATCCAAAACCACTCAGAGAAAATAACCACTGGAAAATCCGAAATTCAGAAGTTTGGAGAGCGATGGAGGATCTTTACCTAGAAGGCAAAATCCGTGCTATCGGTGTTAGTAATTTCCTTCCCCATCATCTGGATGCCTTGCTTGAAACAGCAAAAATTCTTCCAGCGGTCAATCAAGTTCGTTTGGCTCCAGGTGTGTATCAAGAGGAAGTCGTAGATTACTGTCGAGAAAAAGGAATTTTATTGGAAGCTTGGGGACCTTTTGGTCAGGGAGAATTGTTTGATAGTAAGGAAGTCCAAGAAATCGCAGCAAATCATGGAAAATCGGTTGCTCAGATAGCCTTGGCCTGGAGTTTAGCAGAAGGATTTTTACCACTTCCAAAATCTGTCACAGCTTCTCGTATTCAGGCTAATCTTGATTGCTTTGGAATTGAACTGAGTCATGAGGAGCGTGAAACCTTAAAAGCGATTGCTGTTCAGTCTGGTGCTCCACGAGTTGATGATATGGATTTTTAGAAAATCATAAAAAGAATTGTACATTATTCTAATTTTTGATATAATAGTCAGCAGGAAAGAAAGTCTTATGGCGTTCTTCAAGCGAGCTTGGGATAGTGGGAGCCAAGTAGGGCAAAATAAAGAACTGGCGCTTTCTGTAGTATTTTCAAAAACAATGAAGTAATAAATTAGGGTGGAACCGCGTTTCTGACGCCCCTAGTCGCAAGGCTTGGGTGTTGAAATGCGGTTCTTTTGCTTATTCAGTCTATTGTGTGAAAGAAAGGAGAGACGTGGAAAACCTTTATCTTGTAAAAGACGATAGTCAACTAGCTGCATTTCGTGAGTTTGTAGTAAGAAATACTGAAAAGTTGAAAGATTATCAATCTTTTTTAAAGAATGAACTTGCAGTCTGTGATTTACCGCAAGCCGTTATTTGGTCAAGTTTTAATGCTGCTACACAGATTATTAGGGAAAGTGCTGTTCCAGCCTATACAAATAATAGACGAATGGTTATGACGCCTGATTTAGCTGTTTGGAAAGAGTTGTATTTGTATCAGTTGATGGACTACGAGTGTTCTCAGCAAACTCAAGCAATAGAAAGTCACTATCATTCTTTATCTGAAAATTTCCTCTTACAGATTGTAGGACATGAGTTAGCTCATTGGTCGGAGTATTTTTTAGATGATTTTGATGGTTACGACTCTTATATATGGTTCGAAGAGGGGATGGTTGAATATATTAGTCGCAAGTATTTCTTGACAGAAGAGGAATTTCAAGCGGAAAAAATTTGTAATCAATCTCTTGTAGAACTTTTTCAGAAGAAGTATGGTTGGCATTCATTGAATGATTTTGGTTCTTCGACTTATGATAAGAACTATGCAAGTATTTTTTACGAATACTGGCGTAGTTTTTTGACAATAGATAAGTTGGTAGAAAATCTAGGTAGTGTACAAGCGGTCTTCGATTCTTATCATTTATGGGCAAATACAGATAAAACTCTACCCTTGTTAAATTGGTTTGTTCAGCAGAAATTAATTGAAAAAGAAATATAAAAACTAAAGGAGTAAACAATGTCTAATAAATTAACATTTCAAGAAATTATTTTGACTTTGCAACAATTTTGGAATGATCAAGGTTGTATGCTTATGCAGGCTTATGACAATGAAAAAGGTGCGGGAACCATGAGTCCATACACTTTTCTTCGTGCTATCGGACCTGAGCCGTGGAATGCAGCGTATGTAGAGCCATCACGTCGTCCTGCTGACGGTCGTTACGGGGAAAACCCTAACCGTCTATACCAACACCACCAATTCCAAGTGGTTATGAAGCCTTCTCCATCAAATATCCAAGAACTTTATCTTGAGTCTTTAGAAAAATTGGGAATCAATCCTTTGGAACACGATATTCGTTTTGTTGAGGACAACTGGGAAAACCCATCAACTGGTTCAGCTGGTCTTGGTTGGGAAGTTTGGCTTGACGGTATGGAAATCACTCAGTTCACTTATTTCCAACAAGTTGGTGGATTGGCAACTGGCCCTGTGACTGCGGAAGTTACCTATGGTTTGGAGCGTTTGGCTTCTTACATTCAAGAAGTAGACTCTGTCTATGATATCGAGTGGGCTGATGGTGTAAAATACGGAGAAATCTTTATCCAGCCTGAGTATGAGCACTCAAAATATTCGTTTGAAATTTCGGACCAAGAAATGTTGTTGGAAAACTTTGATAAGTTTGAAAAAGAAGCTGGTCGTGCCTTGGAAGAAGGTTTGGTTCACCCTGCCTATGACTATGTTCTAAAATGTTCACACACCTTTAACCTGCTTGATGCGCGTGGTGCGGTATCTGTAACAGAGCGTGCAGGCTATATCGCTCGTATCCGTAACTTGGCTCGTGTCGTAGCCAAAACCTTTGTCGCAGAACGCAAACGACTAGGCTACCCACTTTTGGATGAAGAAACACGAGCTAAACTCTTAGCAGAAGACGCAGAATAGTGAGTAATACTGTGCTCTAAAATCGTTAGTGGCAAGTCGAAGACTTGCTAGAGGGATATGCACCGCCGTACTTTTATGTGGGAATTTTTGAAACCTTATACTCTTCGAAAATCAAATTCAAACCACGTCAGCTTAACCTTGCCGTACTCAAGTACAGCCTACGGCTAGCTTCCTAGTTTGCTCTTTGATTTTCATTGAGTATTAGGTTCAAAAATCAGTCAGCTAAATCCACTTTGATGAGACTGTTGGAAATCTTGATCAATTTAGCATTAGATTTCCATACAGACTCACAAAGTTAGTTAGCGACGTCCCCAGTACCTAAGGTGCATATCAAAAAAGATTGAAGAAAATGTAAAGGAAAAAACATGACAAAAAACTTATTAGTAGAACTCGGTCTTGAAGAATTACCAGCCTATGTTGTCACACCAAGTGAAAAACAACTAGGCGAAAAAATGGCAGCCTTCCTCAAGGAAAACCGCCTGTCTTTTGAAGCTATTCAAACATTCTCAACACCACGTCGTTTGGCTGTTCGAGTTACTGGTTTAGCAGACAAACAGTCTGATTTGACAGAAGATTTTAAGGGGCCAGCAAAGAAAATTGCCTTGGATAGTGCTGGAAACTTCACAAAAGCAGCTCAAGGATTTGTCCGTGGAAAAGGCTTGACTGTTGAAGATATCGAATTCCGTGAAATCAAGGGTGAAGAATATGTCTATGTCACTAAGGAAGAAATTGGTCAACCAGTTGAATCTATCATTCCTGGTGTTGTGGATGTCTTGAAGTCACTGACTTTCCCAGTCAGCATGCACTGGGCTGGAAATAGCTTTGAATACATTCGTCCTGTTCACACTTTAACCGTTCTTTTGGACGAGCAAGAATTTGATTTGGATTTCCTCGATATCAAGGGTGATCGTGTGAGCCGTGGTCATCGTTTCTTGGGACAAGAAACTAAGATTCAGTCAGCATTGAGCTATGAAGAAGATCTTCGTGCACAGTTTGTAATCGCAGATCCACGTGAACGTGAGCAAATGATTGTTGACCAAATCAAAGCAATCGAAGCTGAGCATGGTGTACATATCGAAATTGATGCGGACTTGCTTAATGAAGTCTTGAACTTGGTTGAATACCCAACTGCCTTTATGGGAAGTTTTGATGCCAAATACCTTGAAGTTCCGGAAGAAGTCTTGGTGACTTCGATGAAGGAACACCAACGGTACTTTGTTGTCCGTGATCAAGATGGTAAACTCTTGCCAAACTTCATTTCTGTTCGTAATGGAAACGCAGAGCATTTGGAAAATGTCATCAAAGGAAATGAAAAAGTCTTGGTAGCTCGCTTGGAAGACGGTGAATTCTTCTGGCGTGAAGATCAAAAATTAGTGATTTCAGACCTTGTTGAAAAATTAAACAATGTGACTTTCCACGAAAAGATTGGTTCCCTTCGTGAACACATGATTCGTACGGGTCAGATTGCTATTCTTTTGGCAGAAAAAGCTGGTTTGTCAGCGGATGAAACGATTGACCTAGCTCGTGCAGCAGCCATTTACAAGTTTGACTTGTTGACTGGGATGGTTGGTGAATTTGACGAGCTCCAAGGAATTATGGGTGAAAAATATGCCCTTCTTGCTGGTGAAACTCCAGCGGTGGCAACTGCTATTCGTGAACACTACATGCCTACATCAGCCGAAGGAGAACTTCCAGAGAGTAAGGTCGGTGCAGTGCTTGCCATTGCAGATAAATTGGATACGATTTTGAGTTTCTTCTCAGTAGGTTTGATTCCATCAGGTTCTAATGACCCTTATGCCCTTCGTCGTGCAACTCAAGGTGTAGTTCGTATCTTGGATGCCTTTGGTTGGCATATTGCTATGGATGAGCTGATTGATAGCCTTTATGCATTGAAATTTGACAGCTTGACTTATGAAAATAAGGCAGAGGTTATGGATTTTATCAAGGCTCGTGTTGATAAGATGATGGGTTCTACTCCAAAAGATATTAAGGAAGCCGTTCTTGCAGGATCAAACTTTGTTGTGGCAGATATGTTGGAAGCAGCAAGTGCTCTCGTAGAAGCAAGCAAGGGAGCAGACTTTAAACCATCTGTTGAATCACTTTCTCGTGCCTTTAATTTGGCTGAGAAGGCAGAAGGAGTTGCTACAGTTGATCCAGCTCTCTTTGAAAATGAAGAAGAGAAAGCCTTGGCAGAAGCAGTAGAATCACTCGTTTTGTCAGGTGCTGTAAGTCAGCAATTAGAACAACTCTTTGCGCTTAGCCCAATTATTGATGCTTTCTTTGAAAATACCATGGTAATGGCAGAAGATCAGGCTGTTCGTCAAAATCGATTGGCTATCTTGTCTCATTTAACTCAAAAAGCAGCTAAACTTGCACGTTTTAACCAAATTAACACTAAATAAAATTTGATAAACGGACTTTATCTTATCACAAAGGAGAAGAAATGGATCAGAAAAAAATTGATCGTATCAATGAGCTTGCTAAAAAGAAAAAAGCAGAAGGTTTGACACCAGAAGAAAAAGTGGAACAAGCTAAACTACGTGAGGAGTACATCGAAGGTTATCGTCGCTCTGTTCGTCACCATATTGAGGGAATCAAAATTGTGGACGAAGAAGGAAACGATGTTACACCAGAAAAACTACGCCAAGTCCAACGTGAAAAAGGTTTACACGGTCGTAGTCTCGATGACCCAAATTCATAATAAATATTCTTTCTTTTAATAAAGATAGATGAAATAATAACCAAAAGACTAGCAGTGTTTGTCTGCTAGTCTTTTTATCACTAAAAAAGGAACCATAACGGTTCCTAAAAGTATTAGTTACTTGCTCCAGATGTAGCGTCTGCACCACCACCGTGGCCTCCAGCATCACCTGCATCAGAAGCTCCAGATGTAGCATCTGCATCGCCGTGACCATGTCCACCAGCAGAAGCTGCAGCATTTCCACCAACTAGACGTTGACCAGTTGTTTCTAAGTACCAATCAAGCCATGGTTGGAAATTAAAGATAATTTCATTAATTCCAGCATATGAGCCATCTGGATAGTACATTGCTTTATAGTTATGAGTATTAATTACACCTTCTGGTTGTCCCGGAACAATTGTACGGACATACTCTTGATCACCATTACGTAATACGCCTACAACCCACTCAACGTTTTTCATTCTTGCAGGTGGTAGAGAAGCATGTACTGTTCCTAGTCGGCTACCTGCTTGAACTCGCACACGTTTACCATACATAGTGTTTGGATCTTGGTGGGCGTTA
Organism: Streptococcus sp. D2; assembly: GCF_006385825.1. Taxonomy (GTDB): domain Bacteria; phylum Bacillota; class Bacilli; order Lactobacillales; family Streptococcaceae; genus Streptococcus; species Streptococcus shenyangsis. The sequence continues at coordinate 19,716 of NZ_VFSI01000021.1, forward strand.
TTGTAGTACAAGAATTGGTTATTATCATCCGCATATGTCAACTCAAATGGCATTGCTTTCAAGAACATATCAATTTGGTTAACTGTCAAGATACCGTGGTCTAATTTAACGTAAGTATCTCCAGAAACAGCTCCAACAAGCTCAGCTGCTTTTTCTACCCATTCAGGATCATCAGGGTCAACTCCTTGAATGGTAGTTGCGATTGGATTTGTACAATATAAATCTTCTGGTGCGATTGGTTTTGGTTTTTTCAATTTTGAAACGACTCCCACATATTTTACAAAGTTGTCTAAACATGTTTCAAGGAAATTAATAGTTCCTTCATTTGTGATATTCCCATTAACATCAAAGGCTTCTTTAGCTTTACCGAGAAGGAATTCATTTCCTGGAAGAGTATAGGCATTGACACCTGGAGCGTCAAGAATCTTACGAAGGTGAACTTGGGCACGAGAAGTACCTTGGTCGTAGTAAGAAGCACCTACAATCATGACTGGCTTGTTTTCAAATGGATGAACTTCGTATGAAAGCCATTCTAGAACAGATTTAAGAGAAGCTGAGATTGTGTGGTTGTGCTCAGGAGTCGCAATAATGACACCATCAGCACGAGTAATTTTGTTATATAAATAACGTAATTGGAAACTTTCATCCCATTTTTCGTCTTGGTTAAACATTGGAACTTCGTCAATTTCAAGAACCTCTAATTCAAATTTGAGTTTGAAGTGACGACGGATGAATTCCAAGAGTTTACGGTTATATGATTGATCGTAGTTTGATCCTACAAGTCCAACAAATTTCATTCTTTTTGGTCTCCTATCTTACAAATTTTCCCAGTCAAAGTCTTCTGCATCTTTACGAAGTAGTGCTTGTGCATTACGCAATTTTTCTGTGATTTTTACAAAGATACGGTAGTCGTCAAAAGTAGCATCCAGTTTTTTGATAACATCAAGATCTACTAGGTCTCCACTTGGGTTGAAGGCTTGAAGAGAATGTGAAAGCAAGAATTCATCTGGAAGGACACTAGCTTTAATTTCTGGAGCATTCAAGATTTGGCGAAGTTGTAATTGGGCACGTGATGAACCAAGTGTACCGTAAGAAGCACCCGTAATCATGATTGGTTTGTTCAAAAGTGGGTAAATACCGTATGACAACCAAGCAAGAGCGCTCATTAAAACAGCTGGAATAGAGTGGTCATACTCAGGAGTACCGATAATAACGCCATCTGCCTCTTCAATTTTAGCAGCAATTTCTAAAATTTCAACAGGTACTTGCTTGTCAGCTGGTTTATTGAAGACAGGAATGTCTTTAATTTCAACAAGTTCAATTTCAGCTTTTTCAGCAAAGTGTTTTTGCATGTATTGAAGCAATTGACGGTTTGTAGAACGTTTTGAATTTGTTCCAACAATAGCAATAAGTTTTAACATGAGATTTCCTTTCTCTTTTTACATAATACGATTTTAAAACTCCATTGAAACATCTGTTTCTATAGAGTAGGAATTCCTGAAGAACAGCTTAGGTGACCTTCCTTATCGATTAGGATGGCTTCGATGCCCTCCAAACTTTCGACTTGCCAGAGGATAGCAGCAGGTCTTTCTCCAAATAGACGAGTTGTCCAGATTTCACCATCAACTGATTTATCAGAGATGATTGTTAGACTAGCTAGTTCCGTTTCAACAGGATATCCTGTTTGACTGTCAAAAATATGATGGTAATCTTTTCCGTCGACTGTCAGGTGACGTTCATAAATGCCTGAAGTCACGACAGATTGATTGACAACAGGGATGGTCATTAAGTGATTTCCCCTAGGATTGGCTGGGTCTTGAATCCCAATTTGCCAAGGCTGATCCCCTCTTGCCTGATTTTTTCCAATGGTCAGGATATTCCCTCCCAGATTAATCAAGGCAGATGTCACTCCTTCTTCTCTCAGAAATTGGGCAACTTTATCCGCACTATAACCCTTGGCTAAACAACCAAGATCGATCTTCATTCCTTTTTGTTTTAAAAACACAGTGGAAGTGGAAGAATCTAACTCGATATAATGAGGATTGATTAAAGGGAGCACCGATTCAATTTCTTGGGGTTGGGCCACTTTGGCATCTGAAAAACCGATACGCCAGGTTTGAATTAAGGGACCAATACTGATGTTGAGATGGCTAGAGGGCGCTAGGCTATGCTCTAATCCAAGTGCAAGCAGTTCAAACAGGTCTGGATGAACTTTGACTGGAGCTATTCCAGCTTGATAATTGATCTCCATCAACTCAGATTCTTGGCTATTGGCATTGAAGCGGTATTCTAGCTCTTTGAGTAAATCAAAGGATTTTTGAAGCAAGATATCGGCTCGCTCATCTACTAATGAAATAGTGATAGTAGTCCCCATTAGCCGTTCGGAATGTGAACTAAGAGGCAAGCTACCAACTCCTTTCTCTTATGTGAAAAGAAGGTTGAAATATTGTAAATTTATATTAAATTTAACCCCTTACAATTTCTTTCCATGATATTAGCATACCATAAAGTCAGCGTTTTCACAAATAAAATTTGTAAAGTTGTCAAGAAATATGCTCAGAAAATAAAGAATAATTGTAAGAAAGAATGATAAAATACAAATTATTTACATTTTTTTACAAAAAAATCGGGAAAATTAGCAAAACTCTTGTAAACGCTAACAGTAAATGTTATACTAGAAGAGTAAATTTAAAATTGAAGGTAGGAATTTTTCTATGAGTAAAATCGTTGTAGTTGGTGCTAACCACGCTGGTACAGCATGTATTAATACTATGTTGGATAATTTTGGGAATGAGAACGAAATCGTTGTATTTGACCAAAACTCTAACATCTCTTTCCTAGGATGTGGAATGGCCCTTTGGATTGGGGAACAAATTGACGGTGCTGAAGGCTTGTTCTATTCTGATAAAGAAAAATTGGAAGCTAAAGGTGCTAAGGTTTACATGAACTCACCAGTTCTTTCAATCGACTATGATAACAAAGTAGTTACAGCAGAAGTTGAAGGAAAAGAGCACAAAGAATCATACGAGAAATTGATTTTCGCTACAGGTTCTACACCAATCTTGCCACCAATCGAAGGTGTTGAAATTGTTAAAGGAAACCGCGAATTTAAAGCAACTCTTGAAAACGTACAATTCGTTAAATTGTACCAAAACGCTGAAGAAGTTATCAATAAGCTTGCTGACAAGAGTAAACACCTTGATCGTATCGCTGTTGTTGGTGGTGGTTATATCGGTGTTGAACTTGCTGAAGCCTTTGAACGTCTTGGAAAAGAAGTTGTGCTTGTTGATATTGTAGATACTGTCTTGAACGGTTACTATGACAAAGACTTCACACAAATGATGGCCAAGAACTTGGAAGACCACAACATCCGTTTGGCTCTTGGTCAAACTGTTAAAGCAATCGAAGGTGACGGTAAAGTTGAACGCTTGATTACTGATAAAGAGACTTTCGATGTAGACATGGTTATCCTTGCAGTTGGTTTCCGTCCAAACACAGCCCTTGCTGATGGTAAGATTGAACTCTTCCGCAACGGTGCCTTCCTTGTAGACAAGAAACAAGAAACATCTATCCCAGGTGTATTTGCCGTTGGTGATTGTGCAACTGTCTATGACAATGCTCGTAAAGAAACTAGTTACATCGCTCTTGCTTCAAACGCTGTTCGTACTGGTATTGTTGGTGCTTACAACGCTTGTGGACATGAATTGGAAGGAATCGGTGTTCAAGGTTCAAACGGTATCTCAATCTATGGTCTTCACATGGTTTCAACTGGTTTGACACTTGAAAAAGCAAAAGCTGCTGGTTACAATGCAACTGAAACAGGCTTTAACGATCTACAAAAACCAGAATTCATGAAACATGATAACCATGAAGTAGCGATTAAGATTGTCTTTGACAAAGATAGTCGTGAAATTCTTGGTGCCCAAATGGTTTCACATGATATTGCAATTAGCATGGGAATCCACATGTTCTCACTTGCTATCCAAGAGCATGTGACAATTGATAAATTGGCATTGACAGACCTCTTCTTCTTGCCACACTTCAACAAACCTTACAACTACATCACAATGGCTGCACTTACAGCTGAAAAATAAAATTTGATGAACTATCTGGCCTTAAGTTAAGGTCAGATAGTTTTTTAGATGATTTGTCCCCACACAATTACGATTTTTTTATCTTGTGATTCATTCTGTTCTGACTTAAAATGAAATAGTAGCTACCAATACAAATAATGAGGATAAAGAAATGACTGAAAATCGTTATGAATTAAATAAAAACTTGGCGCAGATGCTTAAAGGCGGGGTTATCATGGACGTTCAAAATCCTGAACAGGCCCGTATTGCAGAGGCTGCTGGTGCGGCAGCTGTGATGGCCTTGGAGCGGATTCCAGCTGATATTCGTGCAGCTGGTGGTGTTTCTCGTATGAGTGATCCAAAGATGATCAAGGAAATCCAAGAAGCGGTTAGCATCCCAGTGATGGCCAAGGTCAGAATCGGGCATTTTGTTGAAGCTCAGATTTTAGAGGCTATTGAAATTGACTATATCGACGAGAGTGAAGTTCTATCTCCTGCTGATGACCGTTTCCATGTGGACAAGAAAGAATTCCAAGTTCCTTTTGTCTGTGGGGCTAAGGATTTGGGAGAAGCCTTGCGTCGTATCGCTGAAGGTGCTTCTATGATTCGTACAAAAGGAGAACCGGGTACAGGAGATATTGTCCAAGCTGTTCGCCATATGCGTATGATGAATCAGGAAATTCGCCGCATTCAAAATCTACGTGAAGATGAACTCTATGTTGCAGCAAAAGAACTCCAAGTACCTGTAGAATTAGTTCAATACGTGCACGAACATGGAAAACTACCAGTCGTGAACTTCGCAGCAGGTGGTGTAGCAACACCTGCAGATGCTGCTCTCATGATGCAATTAGGGGCAGAGGGGGTCTTTGTCGGTTCAGGTATTTTTAAGTCAGGAGATCCTGTTAAACGAGCCAGTGCCATTGTTAAGGCGGTAACCAATTTCCGAAATCCTCAAATACTAGCCCAAATCTCTGAAGATTTAGGAGAAGCCATGGTTGGTATTAATGAAAATGAAATCCAAATTCTCATGGCAGAGCGAGGAAAATAGATGAAAGTCGGAATATTGGCCTTGCAAGGTGCCTTTGCAGAACATGCAAAAGTGCTAGATAAACTAGGTGTCGAGAGTGTTGAAATCAGAAATCTAGATGATTTTCAGAAATATCAGAGTGATTTGTCGGGATTGATATTACCTGGTGGGGAATCTACAACCATGGGCAAGCTTTTACGTGAGCAGGACATGCTGATTCCCATTCGAGAAACCATTCTTTCTGGATTACCAGTATTTGGAACCTGTGCGGGTTTAATTTTGCTGGCTAAGGAAATTACTTCTCAGGAAGAGAGTCATCTAGGAACTATGGATATGGTGGTCGAGCGCAATGCCTATGGGCGCCAACTAGGGAGTTTCTACACGGAAGCAGAATGTAAGGGAGTTGGTCAGATTCCAATGACCTTTATCCGTGGTCCAATTATCAGCAGTGTTGGAGAGGGTGTAGAAATTCTAGCAAGAGTTGAAGATCAAATCGTTGCAGCCCAAGAAAAAAATATGCTGGTAACCTCTTTTCATCCAGAATTGACTGATGATGTGCGCTTGCACCAGTACTTTATCAATATGTGTAAAGAAAAGATAGTGGAATAAAAAGTGATAAATCAAGTTTTGATTCGCTCTTTCCAAAGAATTATTTTTTAAGTTATCTGGCATCATTCTGTGAATTTATATTTCTTTACGATAAATTAGAAAAGAATGATTGTTTTGACTTAGGGCATAAAGCTTATATGCTGAATATAGTGTTCAAGTATCTTTTATTGGGAGCACTTTAGAGGATGGAGTTAAAATACTATTCTATACTCCTTAATACTCTTCGACAATCTCTTCAAACCACGTCAGCTTTATCCGCAACCTCAAAGCGGTGCTTTGAGCAACCTGCGGTTAGCTTCCTAGTTAGCTCTTTGATTTTCATTGAATATATAGTGGTTTGAAATAAGATGTGTGCAACTTGATTAGGGAAATCAAATTAATTTCTAGAAATGTTTTAGTATCCACGATGTACTATTCTAGTTTCAATTTACTATAAAAATGATGTATGGGATTGGTCAAAAAGAACACTTTGAAAATAGCAAAAAACGAGTATCTCTACAGATGGAGATACTCGTTCTATTATGTATAAAGCTATGAGTCTGTCGTCCTACGTAAGGTGCGCGTCGAAGGTTATACCTAAAAAACTCCAAACGCGATACAATAAAGGGGATTAAGCCAATTCTAAAGATTTTTTAAGAGGTAAGTGATGAGTTAAGATCAATGGTGTTTTAACAAGGTGAAAAGGGTCAGGCAAAAAGTCTTTAAAATCAGAAAACGCATAATATCAGTGTACTGACCCCAAAAAGTTAGACAATCAATTTATCCGAAGGATTTAGTTCTGTATTGCACAGGACTGAGTCCTTTTAGTTTTACCTTAATTCGTTTATTGTTGTAGTAATCAATATAGTCTACAA
>NZ_VFSI01000022.1:0-15839 GCF_006385825.1 Streptococcus sp. D2
TTGTAGACTATATTGATTACTACAACAATAAACGAATTAAGGTAAAACTAAAAGGACTCAGTCCTGTGCAATACAGAACTAAATCCTTCGGATAAATTGATTGTCTAACTTTTTGGGGTCAGTACACAGTTCGCTTGATAATATGCGTTTTTTGAATTTTATAGACTGCTCGTTTAAACTCTATTTACCTCGTACATTCCGGAGCGAGATGGACTATTAGTCGCATACAAAATGAGTACTATTCGGATTTTATTTTCGTGTACAATTTCAGCCATTCTTGTTATAATCAGCCTATAGGGATCAAGGAGGCGACTTTTATGGCTGTTTTTGTGTCTTTGGATGGAATTGTGGTAGAAGTACTTAATGTCTTTTCTTCTTTTGATGGGGATGGTGAGTTTTTCTTGTGTAAACGTCTTAAAGACAAGAGTCAGTTTGTGATGGAACGCTCTCGGTTCGAGGAGATGTTCCAACTTCAAAGTAGTCACTTGACGACGCAAGAAAAATTACAATTGTTTACCTCCGTGTTTGCTGGCCGTTATGATGTTTATGCTAAGAGTTTTATCAATGAACAAGGGAAAATTCAGTATTTTCCTTCCTATGATTATGGTTGGAAGCAGTTGCCGCCTGAAAAACGGAGTTTCCAGACATTAACGGACTCCGTTTTGAAATCTCATTTTCGTGGGGAGACAGCCATTGGTATCTTTCCTATGCACTTAGATGATAGCTGTTATTTTTTGGTACTGGATTTGGATGAAAGAGATTGGAAAGAATCCGGTTTAGCCATTCGAAGAATAGCCAGGGAACGCCAGATGGAAGCCCATTTAGAGATTTCTCGTTCGGGTCACGGACTCCATATTTGGTTCTTCTTTGAGGAATCGATTCCGAGTCAAGAGGCTCGCTTGTTTGGAAAGAAACTATTAGAATTGGCTATGCAGGAAAGTATGCAACTGTCCTTTGATTCTTTTGATCGCATGTTTCCAAATCAGGATGTTCTTCCTAAAGGTGGATTTGGTAATTTGATTGCCCTTCCTTTTCAAGGAGAAGCTTATCATCAAGGGCGAACGGTCTTTGTGGATGAACATTTTCAGCATTATGAAGACCAATGGAGGTATCTACAAGAAATCCAGAAGATTTCAACTGCTAAAGTGGCACTGTTAATCCAAGAGGAGTTAGGCAAGCAAGAATTGGATAAGGAGTTGAAGGTCGTCTTATCCAATATGATCCAACTTGAAAAATCGTCTGTGACACCCAAGACACTGTTTTTCTTGAAAAATATGGCTTCATTTTCTAATCCCGAATTTTATTTAAAGCAGGCTATGCGACAGCCAACCTATCAAATTTCTGAGCGAATGTATTTATTTGGAGAATCCGATCATTATTTATGGCTACCAAGAGGCTTGCTGTATCCATTGCAAGATAAATTTAAGCAGGTATCTGTGGAAGATAGGAGAAAGGTACAAAGGTCTATTAGAGTGGAATTTAAGGGAGCACTCACTTTTGAGCAAGAGTTAGCCCTGTCAGATATGATTTCCAAAGAAAATGGTTTACTCCATGCGGAGACTGGTTTTGGGAAGACCGTTTTAGGTGCTGATCTCATCTCTGAACGGAAGACCAAAACAATTATCCTAGTTCATAATAGGCAACTCTTAGACCAATGGCTGGATCGTTTAAACCATTTTTTGACTTTCGAAGAGGAAGAAGCTACCCGTTATACGGCATCGGGTCGTGAAAAGGTAATAGGCTATGTTGGGCAGTACGGTGGGACTAAGAAATGGCTGAGTAAACTGGTTGATGTTGTTATGATTCAATCTCTATTTAAGTTGGAAAATAGTCAAAGTCTTTTGGATGAGTATGAGATGATGATTGTGGATGAGTGTCATCATGTCTCTGCCTTGATGTTTGAAAAAGTTGTTACTCAGTTTAGAGGGAAATATCTTTACGGTTTGACGGCTACGCCTGAGCGTAAGAATGGTCATGAGCCTATTGTTTTTCAGAGAATTGGTGAGATACTCCATACTGCTGATAAGAGGGAGACGGATTTTAAACGGCAATTGCAATTAAGATTCACTTCTTTTGGTCATTTGGAAATTGAAAAGACCAAAGCAAGTAATTTTATACAGCTTAGTGATTGGATTGCTACTGACTCAGTGAGGAATCAGATGATTCTAAAGGATATTCTAGACCAAGTGGCAGAAGGGCGGAATATCTTGGTTCTAGTCAATCGAATTCAACAGATAGATTTTTTTGAAAAATTATTGAAAGAGAAAGAGGTTGATGACTGTTATATTATTAGTGGCAAAACCAAAGTCCGAGAGAGAACAAGTTTACTGGAGATATTAGAACAGCTAGATAAAGGGTTTGTATTGTTGTCAACTGGAAAATACATTGGCGAAGGTTTTGACTTGCCTCAGCTAGACACGCTTATCTTGGCAGCGCCCTTTTCTTGGAAAAATAATTTGATTCAGTACGCCGGTCGGATTCATAGAAACTACAAGGATAAGTCTTCGGTACGTATTTTCGATTATGTGGATATTCATGTTCCTTATTTAGAAAAGATGTTTCAGAAACGACAAGTAGCTTATCGAAAGATGGATTATCGTGTCATCGAGGGTGAGGAGAAACAATTCGTTTATGTTGATAGTAGATATGAGAAGGTGCTGAGAGAGGACTTGGCAGGGGAAAGACAGGAGTGTATGCTTATTTTACCTTATGTGCACCAGACAAAACTGATGAAATTTCTAAAAGAATTTAGGATTAGTCAAATTGAGATATGTATACCAGAGACGGTTGCAAATAAAGCATGGCTAGACCAGATGAAGAGCAAGAAAATTAAAGTGTCTTTTACTCAATCAAAAATAGTAACGCCTATTCTTTTGGTGAATAAGACTATTGTTTGGTATGGTGCAATGCCATTATTAGGGAAGGTAGATGAAATGACCATATTACGTTTGGAATCAGCTAGTATAGTTTCTGAACTAGTAGCAGATTTACGATAGAGAAAACTTTTAAAAATTTCTATGTATGACTTTCATTTTGCAGGAACGCGAAGTCTTGATATGTAAACGACTCAATGAGCTGGAAATCAACGGCATTCGATTGACCAAATTTAAAACTGGTGAAATTGGTATCGAATTTATCTGGATTGATACCGAAAACCCACCTCACGACACCATCGGCTGGGTAGCAAAGAAATAAAAGTCCTATCACTTTCTCCCATTTAACCTTTGACTATTCTGCAAAATTATCGTAAAATAAAGAGTAAATGATAAAATGAGGTCAGAGTCTATTTGCTCTGGCGATAGTAGTATAAATGAGGAGAAACGCTTTGGAATTAGAAGTATTTGCTGGGCAAGAAAAAAGTGAACTATCTATGATTGAGGTAGCGCGTGCTATCTTGGAACTTCGTGGTCGCGATCACGAGATGCATTTTAGCGATCTTGTAAACGAAATTCAAAACTACCTTGGAACATCAAACAGCGATATCCGCGAAGCCTTGCCTTTGTTCTACACAGAGTTGAACTTTGACGGTAGCTTCATCTCACTTGGAGACAACAAATGGGGTCTTCGTTCATGGTATGGTGTAGACGAAATCGACGAGGAAATTATCGCTCTTGAAGAAAATGATGACGATGAAGTAGCACCAAAAGCTAAGAAAAAACGTGTCAATGCCTTCATGGATGGTGATTCAGATGCCATTGACTACAATGCGGATGATCCAGAAGACGAAGATGCATACGAAGCAGATCCGGCTCTTTCATACGATGATGAAAATCCAGATGATGAGAAAAATGAAGTGGAAGCTTATGATGCAGAAATCAACGAGATTGCTCCTGATGACTTGGGTGAAGACGTGGATCTCAACGAAGAAGACGACGAGTTTTCAGATGATGATTCTGAAAACATAGAGGAATAAAAGTTAGCTATTGACAATTATCCTATTTTTAGGTATCATATTGTTCGGGCACCTCTTTTAGAGGTCGGGGCTCCCTAGTTCTTAGGGAGCTATTTTTGTTTTTTCAAGAAGTTATCTTCTTGTATTTTAGTTGTGAATCTGGTGCAGTCGTTCCAGGTTATTCTTATTAGTAGGGTCTTGTTTTCTATGTCCCCTCGTAGTCAACAAGACCTTGAGCATTTTAGAAAGAGGAATCTATGTCTACGAAATATATTTTTGTAACTGGTGGTGTGGTATCGTCTATTGGGAAAGGGATTGTGGCAGCGAGTCTAGGCCGTCTCTTGAAAAATCGTGGTCTCAAAGTAACCATTCAAAAATTTGACCCTTATATCAATATCGACCCGGGAACCATGAGTCCTTATCAGCATGGGGAAGTTTTTGTGACAGATGACGGAGCTGAGACAGATTTAGACTTGGGACACTATGAACGTTTCATTGATATCAATCTGAATAAATATTCCAACGTGACAACTGGTAAAATTTACAGTGAAGTTCTACGTAAGGAACGTCGTGGAGAATACCTTGGGGCAACTGTTCAGGTTATTCCTCATATCACAGATGCTTTGAAAGAAAAAATCAAGCGTGCCGCTCTAACTACAGACTCTGATGTCATTATCACAGAGGTCGGTGGAACCGTTGGGGATATCGAGTCCTTGCCATTTCTAGAGGCCCTTCGTCAGATGAAGGCAGATGTGGGTGCGGATAATGTTATGTATATCCATACAACCTTACTTCCTTACCTCAAGGCAGCTGGTGAAATGAAGACCAAACCAACTCAACACTCTGTAAAAGAATTGCGTGGATTGGGAATCCAACCAAATATGTTGGTTATTCGTACAGAAGAGCCAGCTGGTCAAGGAATTAAAAACAAACTGGCTCAGTTCTGTGATGTGGCACCAGAAGCCGTTATCGAATCGTTGGATGTTGAACATCTTTACCAAATTCCGTTGAATTTGCAGGCACAAGGTATGGACCAGATTGTCTGTGATCACTTGAAATTAGACGCACCAGCAGCGGATATGACAGAATGGTCAGCTATGGTGGACAAGGTTATGAACCTGAAAAAACAAGTTAAAATTTCCCTTGTTGGTAAGTATGTGGAGTTGCAAGATGCCTACATCTCTGTGGTTGAAGCCTTGAAACACTCTGGTTATGCCAACGACGCAGAAGTTAAGATTAATTGGGTCAATGCCAATGATGTGATAGCAGAGAATGTGGCAGAGCTTTTGTCTGATGCGGACGGAATCATCGTACCAGGTGGTTTTGGCCAACGTGGTACTGAAGGGAAAATCCAAGCCATCCGCTATGCGCGTGAGAATGATGTTCCCATGTTGGGTGTCTGCTTGGGAATGCAGTTGACTTGTATTGAGTTTGCTCGTCACGTTTTAGGACTCGAAGGTGCCAATTCTGCTGAACTTGCACCAGAAACAAAATACCCTATCATTGATATCATGCGTGATCAGATTGATGTTGAGGATATGGGGGGAACCCTTCGTTTGGGACTTTATCCATCCAAGTTGAAACGTGGTTCTAAGGCAGCAGCTGCTTATCACAATCAAGAAGTGGTGCAACGCCGTCACCGTCACCGTTATGAGTTTAACAATACCTTCCGTGAGCAGTTTGAGGCAGCAGGCTTTGTCTTCTCAGGAGTTTCTCCAGATAATCGTTTGGTCGAAATCGTAGAAATTCCTGAAAATAAATTCTTTGTAGCGTGTCAGTATCACCCTGAACTTTCAAGCCGTCCAAACCGCCCAGAAGAACTCTACACTGCCTTTGTGACTGCAGCGGTTGAGAACAGTAATTAGCTAAATCAGAACCTTTGAGAACAATCTCAGAGGTTTTTTGCTTGCATATTTAGGATATGAGTTGCAAAATAAAAACATAGTGATATAATTAACATAACAATACCTAAGGAGGATTTACAATGAAAAAAATCACACTATTTGGTTTGTCTCTAGCAGGTCTAGCTTTACTGGCTTTTCCTCATTCGGGGCAGGCATTTGAGCTTAAAGAAGAATGGGTTGTTAAGTGTGGAGTGCAGTATCAAGATGGCAAGATTCTTCGGTTTAACAATGGTCATGAAGTGGATATCAAAGTCTTGGATTTGCCAAAAACTGAGAAAATCGAGTGGACGGTTAGTCTCGATGGTCAAGATCAGACAGTCAATTTTCTAGGTCAAGAAAAGGACAAGTCTATGATTGGTATAGAAGGGCGTTACCTGAATTTCTATGTTCCATATGGCTATAGAGGAGATATCAAGGTAGAAGCCAAGAGCGGAAACGAAGTGAAGACCTGGTCAACGAAAGTTGTGGATGATATTCATAATGATAGTGGAAAGAGAGGTTACTATCGTATTGAAGAATCAAACAATCAATACACTTACCTCGATGCTAAATGGGATTATCAAACCAAGACTTACACTGCTACCTTACCAGAGACTGTCAATGGTCAAAAAGTATATGCTTGGGCAGACTATGACAATAGTGAGTTGAAACTTGAAAAACTAAAATCTATCAGTCACAAATATGATGGAGGAGCTTTCAAAGAACTTTATCCCATTGTAAAAGCAGAAAGCTGGCTAAAATCAAACCAAAACTGGTACTATCAAAAACAAGGTCAATTAGTGCAGAAGGACTGGGTTTATGACAAGGGAACTTGGTACTTTATGAATGATAAAGGAGTCATGTTCAATCAAACTTGGCTCTATCTAGGTGACAACTGGTATGCCTTTAAATCATCAGGAGCCATGATTGCTAGTGATTGGCTTTACGACCAAGGCAAGTGGTACTATTTATCAACTTCAGGAGCTATGAAAGCAAGCGCTTGGGTTTATGACAAGGGAGACTGGTATTATGTAAGTTCTTCTGGTGCCATGTTAGCGAATGACTGGGTCAAAGATAATGGCAAGTGGTACTATCTAGCTTCGTCAGGTAAGATGCTTCGTAATACCTACACACCTGATGGTTACTACGTTGGCAACTCAGGCGCTTGGCAATAAGAATAATACTCTTCGAAAATCTCTTCAAACCACGTCAGCTTCATCCACAACCTCAAAACACTGTTTGGAGCTGACTTCGTCAGTTTTATCCACAACCTCAAAACACTGTTTGGAGCTGACTTCGTCAGTTTTATCTACAACCTCAAAGCAGTGCTTTGAGCAACCTGCGGCTAGCTTCCTAGTTTGCTCTTTGATTTTCATTGAGTATAAGAAGTCCTTTTCCTTAAAGGAAGAGGCTTTTTACTTGCTTTTCTGCTGCTTCCTCATTTGTCCTAAAGCCTTTTTTGTGTTAAAATGAATGGTATGAAAGCTAAAAAAATGTGGATGGCAGGCTTGGTTCTGCTAGGTATTGGGAGCCTTGCCCTTGCTACGAAAAAAGTTGCAGATGACCGTAAGCTCATTAAGACTCAGGAAGAGTTGACAGAGATTGTACGAGACCATTTTTCAGCCATGGGGGAAATTGCGACCCTCTATGTTCAAGTTTATGAAAGTAGTCTAGAACGACTTGTCGGAGGGGTTATTTTTGAGGATGGCCGTCATTATACCTTTGTCTATGAAAATGAAGACCTAGTCTATGAGGAGGAAGTCTTATGATACAACCAGCAAGTTTAGAAGAATTAGCATCTTTAGTGGAAAAAGAGGGCAAGAAGGTCTTTCTTTTTGTAGCAGACTGGTGTGGCGATTGTCGTTATATCTATCCTGCTTTACCAGAAATTGAAGAAACAAATCCAGAGTTCACCTTTATTCGAGTGGACCGAGACCAGTATATGGATTTGGCTAAACTCTGGGATGTATATGGCATCCCTAGCCTCGTTGTTCTAGAAAAGGACAAGGAAATCGGTCGTTTTGTCAATCGTGACCGTAAAAGCAAGGAACAAATCAATGACTTTTTAGCAGGACTGAAATAGGAGAAAAGAGAAATAATGATTTTTACATATAATAAAGAACATGTCGGTGATGTCCTTATGGTCATCGTGAAAAATAGCGGAGATGCCAAACTAGATGTGGAACTCAAAGGCAAGGTAGCTCGTATTTTCCTCAAAGAAAACGGAGAAACAGTGGCCTGGAATATTTTCGAAGTTTCGAGTTTATTTGAAATTGTAGAGCGAGGTCAAGTCTTTTTATCCGATGAGCAAGTCGCTCGTTTGAACCAAGAATTACAAACGGAAGGTTTTGCAGAGGAAATTGTCAATGACAAGGAGCCTAAGTTTGTTGTTGGTGAAATTGTCGAGATGGTAGCTCATCCAGATAGTGACCACCTTAACATCTGCCAAGTTGCAGTCGCAAGTGACAAGACAGTGCAAATTGTTGCTGGAGCACCTAATGCGCGTGTGGGGTTGAAAACCATTGTAGCTCTTCCTGGAGCTATGATGCCCAAAGGCAATCTTATTTTCTCAGGTGAACTTCGTGGTGAAAAAAGTTTTGGCATGATGTGTAGTCCTCGTGAATTGCATTTGCCAAATGCTCCGCAAAAACGTGGTATTATTGAATTATCAGAAGACCAAGTTGTTGGAACTCCATTTGATCCAGCTAAGCACTGGACTTCCTAAGATGTTGTTAGTATCTGATACACCAGATAGAAGGAAATAAGATGGCAAAAAATGTAGTGATTACAGGAGCGACATCAGGAATCGGTGAAGCGATTGCGCGTGCTTATCTGGAGCAGGGTGAGAATGTCGTTCTAACCGGACGACGGACGGACAGATTAGAAGCCCTCAAGTCAGAGTTTGCAAAAACTTTTCCTAGTCAAAAAGTTTGGACCTTTTCATTAGATGTGACGGATATGGACATGGTAAAGACGGTCTGCTCCGATATTCTAGAAACGATAGGGCAGATTGATATCTTGGTCAATAACGCTGGACTAGCTCTAGGTTTAGCACCCTATCAGGATTATGAAGAGCTGGATATGTTGACAATGTTGGATACCAATGTTAAAGGTTTGATGGCAGTCACTCGCTGTTTCTTGCCAGAAATGGTAAAAGCTAATCAAGGTCATATCATCAATATGGGCTCAACTGCAGGAATTTACGCCTATGCTGGTGCAGCAGTTTATTCAGCCACCAAGGCAGCAGTTAAGACCTTTTCAGATGGACTGCGAATTGATACCATTGCAACAGATATCAAGGTGACCACCATTCAGCCTGGAATTGTCGAAACAGATTTTTCTACAGTGCGTTTTCATGGTGACAAAGAGCGAGCTGCGTCCGTTTACCAAGGAATAGAAGCCTTGCAATCTCAGGATATTGCAGATACAGTAGTCTATGTGACCAGTCAGCCTCGCCGTATGCAGATTACGGATATGACCATTATGGCCAATCAACAGGCGACAGGTTTCATGGTTCATAAAAACTAAAAAATTTCCTCGAAAAGTTACAAATTTCTGTAACTTTTTTTGATTTCCTGCGAATAGATAAGTAGGAGGAAGAAAATATGTATAATAAAGTTATCTTAATCGGACGCTTGACGTCTACACCAGAATTGCACAAAACCAACAATGACAAGTCAGTAGCGCGAGCGACCATTGCTGTCAACCGTCGTTACAAAGATCAAAATGGGGAACGTGAGGCAGATTTTGTCAATATGGTCCTATGGGGCAGATTAGCAGAAACCTTGGCAAGCTACGCAACCAAAGGAAGTCTCATTTCAGTGGATGGAGAATTACGTACCCGTCGTTTTGAGAAAAATGGTCAAATGAATTATGTGACCGAAGTACTTGTCACAGGATTCCAACTCTTGGAAAGTCGTGCCCAACGTGCCATGCGTGAAAATAACGCAGGCCAAGATTTGGCAGACTTGGTTTTGGAAGAGGAAGAATTGCCATTTTAATCATTAAAAAGTCTGAGTTGGTCTCAGGCTTTTTATCTTGAGAAAGTCAGACTTTTTTCTTGACTATTTCTGACCAAGTGATACAATAGAACTATGAATTAGCACTCGAGTGTAAAGAGTGCTAATAATATGTAGTTCATCATGGAGGAAATCAGATGTTGAAACCATTAGGAGACCGTGTGGTCTTGAAAATCGAAGAAAAAGAACAAACTGTTGGTGGCTTTGTCCTTGCAGGTTCAGCTCAAGAAAAAACCAAAACAGCCCAAGTTGTGGCTATTGGACAAGGTGTTCGTACCTTGAACGGTGACTTGGTTGCTCCAAGTGTTAAAGCTGGAGACCGTGTCTTGGTTGAAGCTCACGCAGGTCTCGATGTCAAAGATGGCGATGAAAAGTACATCATCGTTGGCGAAGCTAACATCTTGGCTATCATTGAAGAATAGAAGGAGAAAGTAAGTATGTCAAAAGAAATTAAATTTTCATCAGATGCCCGTTCAGCTATGGTCCGTGGTGTCGATATCCTTGCAGACACTGTTAAAGTAACCTTGGGACCAAAAGGTCGTAATGTAGTTCTTGAAAAATCATTCGGTTCACCACTCATCACAAATGACGGTGTAACTATTGCCAAAGAAATCGAATTGGAAGACCATTTTGAAAATATGGGTGCCAAATTGGTATCAGAAGTAGCTTCAAAAACCAATGATATCGCAGGTGACGGAACGACAACTGCAACTGTCTTGACCCAAGCAATCGTCCGTGAAGGCATCAAAAACGTCACTGCAGGTGCCAATCCAATCGGCATTCGTCGTGGGATTGAAACAGCAGTTACCGCAGCAGTAGAAGCCTTGAAAAACAACGCCATCCCTGTTGCCAATAAAGAAGCCATCGCTCAGGTTGCTGCCGTATCTTCTCGTTCTGAAAAAGTCGGTGAATACATTTCTGAAGCCATGGAAAAAGTTGGCAAAGATGGTGTCATCACTATCGAAGAGTCACGTGGTATGGAAACAGAACTGGAAGTTGTGGAAGGAATGCAGTTTGACCGCGGTTACCTTTCACAGTACATGGTGACAGATAGCGAAAAAATGGTGGCTGACCTTGAAAATCCGTATATTTTGATTACAGACAAGAAAATTTCTAATATCCAAGAAATCTTGCCACTCCTAGAAAGTATTCTCCAAAGCAATCGTCCACTATTGATTATTGCGGATGATGTGGATGGCGAGGCTCTTCCAACTCTTGTTTTGAACAAGATTCGTGGAACCTTCAACGTGGTAGCAGTCAAGGCGCCTGGATTTGGTGACCGTCGTAAAGCTATGCTCGAAGATATCGCTATCTTAACAGGCGGAACAGTTATCACAGAAGACCTAGGTCTTGAGTTGAAAGATGCTACGATTGAGGCGCTTGGTCAAGCAGCGAGAGTAACTGTGGACAAAGATAGCACTGTTATCGTAGAAGGTGCTGGAAATCCTGAAGCTATTTCTCACCGTGTTGCGGTTATCAAGTCTCAAATTGAAACTACAACTTCTGAATTTGACCGTGAAAAATTGCAAGAACGCTTGGCAAAATTGTCAGGTGGTGTAGCGGTTATTAAGGTCGGAGCCGCAACTGAAACTGAGTTGAAAGAAATGAAACTCCGCATTGAAGATGCCCTCAACGCTACTCGTGCAGCTGTTGAAGAAGGTATCGTTGCAGGTGGTGGAACAGCCCTTGTAAATGTGATTCCAGCCGTGACGAATTTGGAATTAACAGGAGACGAAGCAACAGGCCGCAATATTGTTCTCCGTGCTTTGGAAGAACCTGTTCGTCAAATTGCCCACAATGCAGGATTTGAAGGATCTATCGTTATCGATCGTTTGAAAAATGCTGAAGTTGGTACAGGATTCAACGCAGCAACTGGTGAGTGGGTTAACATGATTGATCAAGGGATTATCGACCCAGTTAAAGTGAGTCGTTCAGCCTTACAAAATGCAGCATCTGTAGCAAGCTTGATTTTGACTACAGAAGCAGTTGTAGCCAATAAACCAGAACCAGTAGCCCCAGCTCCAGCAATGGATCCAAGCATGATGGGCGGCATGATGTAAGCTTTCTATAGAAAACACAAAAGGAGGGAATGTCTATCTCTCCTTTTTATGATATTCACTTCTAAATAGATTTGAGCTCTCCTAACTTATATGATAAAATAAGACTAGAAAAAGGAGAAGAACATGATCGATGTAGAAGAAATTCTGAGCAAGATGAATCCCAATCAGAAGATTAATTATGACCGTGTCATGCAGAAGATGGTCCAAGTATGGGAAAAAAATGAGCAACGGCCAACCATTCTCATGCATGTTTGCTGTGCCCCTTGCAGTACCTATACCCTAGAATATTTGACCAAATACGCTGACGTGACCATTTATTTTGCCAATTCTAATATCCATCCCAAGGCAGAATACCATAAGCGCGCCTATGTTACCAAGAAATTTGTCAGTGATTTCAATGAGCGTACAGGAAATACGGTCCAGTATCTAGAAGCTCCCTACGAGCCAAATGAATACCGAAAATTAGTTAGAGGACTAGAAGAAGAACCTGAAGGTGGCGACCGTTGTAAGGTTTGTTTTGACTACCGACTGGATAAGACAGCGCAAGTGGCTATGGATTTGGGCTTTGACTACTTTGGTTCAGCCTTGACCATCAGTCCTCATAAGAATTCTCAAACCATCAACAGCATCGGAATCGATGTGCAAAAAATTTACACAACCCACTATCTTCCAAGTGATTTCAAGAAAAATCAGGGTTACAAACGTTCAGTAGAGATGTGTGAAGAGTATGACATCTACCGTCAATGTTATTGCGGATGCGTTTATGCAGCCCAAGCCCAGAACATTGATCTGGTTCAGGTTAAGAAGGATGCCACAGCGTTCTTGCTGGATAAGGATGTTGAAAAAGACTATTCCCATATCAAATTTACAGTTACAAAATTAGATATATAAGGATAAGCCCAGTTGTAAAGCTGGGTTTTTAAAATAAAAAAACCAGGGCTTTCACCCTAGTTTGACAACTTTACCGATTCTTTAGTTCTACATAGCGCTTGTACCAAATGTTTACATAGGCTTCTGAGAAAGGACCGCGTCCATTATTAATCCAATCAACAAGAATTTTGACATGTTCTTTTAAAATATAGTCCAAGTCATCAGAATAATTCATTTTGCGTTTGTGACGCTCATACTCCTCAACATCCAAGAGACGTTTTTCCCCATCTGTAAAAATTTTAACATCCAAATCGTAATCAATATACTTCAGTGCTTCTTCATCCAGATAGTAGGGGCTAGCCATATTGCAATAGTAGGAAATTCCATTATCGCGAATCATGGCAATGATATTAAACCAATATTTCTTGTGAAAGTAAACAATAGCCGGTTCTCGAGTGACCCAACGACGACCATCACTTTCGGTAACAAGTGTATGATCGTTGACACCAATAATGGCGTTTTCTGTTGTTTTTAGTACCATGGTGTCCCGCCAAGTTCGGTGGAGACTCCCATCATGCTTATAACTTTGAATTGTAATAAAGTCGCCTTCTTTTGGAAGCTTCATAACTAACCAACTTTCTACAATTTATAAGTTTATCGTTTACTATTGTACCATAAAATTGCCTGAAATCTGTGAATTTTACATGAAAATATTAAAGATATTCTCTGAGAGCGCTTGCTATATCCGAAAAATCGTAGCCCTTTCGTGCTAAAACTTGGGTTAAACGCTGTTTAAGTTCGTATCCTTCATATTTTCGGGCATACTTGGCATATTGCTTATCAAGTTCCTTGAAGATGAGTTCCTGAGTCGTTTCTTGGTCAACTTGACTATTCAACTGCTCAAAGGCAATTTTAGCATCAGAGTAGGAGAAGCCCTTGTTGGTCAGATTCTGGATAATCTTATCTTGCAAAGCACGAGCTGGAAGTTTTCCTTCATATTTCTTCAATAGTTTATTGGCTACACGTTGAGTAACTTCAGAAAAATCAAATTCTTTCAAGTTCTCTTCTATAGTAGATTTTGAAATCCCTTTTTGTGTTAGTTTCTGAGTCAGTACATAAGGCCCCTTGTCTCCTGAAAGGTGATTTGCATTGATGATAGCATAAGCGTACTGACCATCATTAATCCACTTATCCTCTTTAAGATTAGCAATGACCTGAGAAGCTATGTTTTCATCGATATCGTATTTTTTCAGATATTCTCTGACTTCTTTTTCAGTGCGAGCTTTAAAGGATAGGTGGTAGAGGGCTAGATTCTTACCATAAGAAAATTGAGCAAAGTTCTGAATCTCTTTCAATTCCTCTTCGCTTATCACCTTATCTCTCGATAACATAAAACGAACAATTGTATCTTCAGTAATGTAGCATTTGTCGCCGTTATCAAGCTCCATCAGATAGAGTCTTTTTTTCTTTTCAAGTTTTGTGATTTTCATAGTTCTATTATAACTCAAAATGTGATAAGATAGGGGTATGAATCTGAAAGTGAAACAAAAAATACCATTAAAAATCAAGCGCATGGGAATTAATGGTGAGGGAATCGGCTTTTACCAAAAAACGTTAGTCTTTGTACCTGGAGCTTTAAAAGGAGAAGATATCTATTGTCAGATTACTTCTATTAAACGTAACTTTGTTGAAGCGAAATTATTAAAGGTCAACAAGAAGTCTAAATTTCGCGTTGTGCCAGCTTGTACTATTTACAATGAGTGCGGAGGCTGCCAAATCATGCACCTGCATTATGATAAGCAGCTGGAGTTCAAGACGGACTTGCTTCATCAAGCGCTGAAAAAATTTGCCCCTGCAGGATATGAAAATTATGAAATCCGCCCGACGATTGGTATGCAGGAACCAAAGTACTACCGTGCTAAGTTACAATTTCAGACTCGAAAATTTAAGAATCAGGTCAAGGCGGGCTTATATGCACAAAACTCTCACTATTTAGTAGAGTTGAAAGATTGCCTAGTACAAGACAAGGAAACCCAAGTGATTGCTAATCGTCTAGCAGAATTACTTACTTATCACCAGATTCCAATCACAGACGAGAGGAAAGTCCTAGGTGTCCGTACTATTATGGTTCGACGAGCAAGGAAGACCGGACAGGTTCAGATTATTATTGTTACAAATCGTCAGCTTAATTTAACCCTGCTGGTAAAAGATTTAATTAAAGTTTTTCCAGAAGTTGTGACAGTAGCTGTTAATACAAATACAGCTAAAACCAGTGAGATTTATGGTGAAAAGACAGAGATTATCTGGGGAGAAGAGAGTATTCAAGAAGGTGTACTCGACTATGAATTCTCACTATCCCCTAGAGCTTTCTATCAGTTAAATCCTGAACAAACAGAAGTCCTCTATAGCGAGGCAGTAAAAGCGCTAGATGTTAGTAAAGAAGACCATTTGATTGACGCTTATTGTGGAGTTGGAACGATTGGATTTGCCTTTGCAAAGAAAGTTAAAACACTCAGAGGTATGGATATTATTCCAGAAGCTATTGAAGATGCTAAGCGAAATGCTAAAAGAATGGGATTTGATAATACACATTACGAAGCAGGAACAGCAGAAGAGATTATTCCTCGATGGTATAAGGAAGGTTACAGAGCAGATGCACTGATTGTGGATCCACCGCGTACAGGTCTGGATGATAAGTTGTTAGACACTATTCTTACCTATGTGCCAGAAAAAATGGTTTATATTTCATGTAATGTTTCAACCTTAGCACGGGATTTGGTGCGTTTGGTAGAAGTCTATGATCTTCATTATATCCAGTCGGTCGATATGTTCCCACATACCGCTCGAACTGAAGCTGTTGTAAAGCTGATAAAAAAGAGAAAAAGCATAGTGTTTAAAGAGTTTAATATTGGGCTGAAATAGTCAAATTAAAAAAAGTCGAAAAAAATTAAAAAAATAGAAAAAAAGTAGTTGACAAAAAATAAAAATGCTGTATAATAGTAAGAGTTGAAAATAACAACTCTGGTCCGTTGGTCAAGGGGTTAAGACACCGCCTTTTCACGGCGGTAACACGGGTTCGAATCCCGTACGGACTATGGTATGTTGCAGATAAAAT
>NZ_VFSI01000023.1:0-9953 GCF_006385825.1 Streptococcus sp. D2
AGGAGGAGGAACATATCCACCAGGTACTAAGGTAGAAATCCCAGGTGAAGATGGAAACACAATTACTGTTGAAATCGGTAAAGATGGTTCAGGTAAAGTACCAAATGACAAACTTCCTAAGAAAGCTATCCCAGGTACAGGAACAGTAACAGAACCGAACAAGAAACCATCACAACCAGTGGATGTAACAACACCAGCTCGTAAGACACCAACACTAGATGTTGAACAAGATCCTAAGACAGGTGATGTTATAGTAACACCTAAGAAACC
Organism: Streptococcus sp. D2; assembly: GCF_006385825.1. Classification (GTDB taxonomy): domain Bacteria; phylum Bacillota; class Bacilli; order Lactobacillales; family Streptococcaceae; genus Streptococcus; species Streptococcus shenyangsis. Next base: position 271 of record NZ_VFSI01000023.1, read on the forward strand.
AGATGGCTCAACATTCCCACCAGGAACTACGGTAGAAATCCCAGGTGAAAATGGTCCAATCACTGTTGAAATCGGTCAAGATGGTAAAGGTAAAATACCAAATGACAAACTTCCTAAGAAAGATGTCCCAGGTACAGGTAAGATTACAGAACCAGGTAAACCAGCTGTAGAAGTTCCTAATGTAACAACGCCAGCTAAGGTCACACCAGAAACACCAGAAACTGAAAAACCAGGTAAGATTGAAATTACTCAACAACCAAATGGAAATGCGATTGTAACGCCTAAGAAACCAGGAGGAGGAACATATCCACCAGGTACTAAGGTAGAAATTCCAGGAGAAAATGGAACAACAATCACAGTAACAGTTGGCGACAATGGTTCAGGTGAAGTACCAAATGACAAACTTCCTAAGAAAGCTGTCCCAGGTACAGGAACAGTAACAGAACCGAACAAGAAACCATCACAACCAGTGGATGTAACAACACCAGCACGTAAGACACCAACAGTAGAGTTGGAACAAGATCCTAAGACAGGTGACGTTACAGTAACACCTAAGAAACCAGATGGCTCAACATACCCGCCAGGAACTAAGGTAGAAATCCCAGGTAAAGATGGTAACCCAATCACAGTAACAATCGGTGAAGACGGTAAAGGTAAAGTACCAAACAGTGAATTACCAGACGGTAAAGTTCCAGGTACAGCTAAGATTACAGAACCAGGTCAACCAACAGTTGAAGTTCCTGATGTAACAACACCAGGTAAAGTCACACCATCAACACCAACAGATACAAATCCAGTTGCACCAGTGACACCTGATATGCCAGTCAAACCTGATACTAATGGAAATTCTGGTCAAGATAAACCAGCACCAGCTACTCCAACTCCAAATGCAGTTACTCCGAATGCAAATCAGGTAGATACTAAGACTACTGTTGATAATGGAGCTAAGTCAAATGATTCTCAAAATGTATTGCCAAATACAGGAACAGAATCAAATGCGACTCTTGCATCTCTAGGACTTCTTGGACTATTGAGTGGATTTGGACTTGTAGCTCGCAAGAAAAAAGAAGACTAAAAATTTAGTCAAAATATGAACTGTTCATTGTTAAGTGGACGATGAATAGAAAAGATTAAACAACGGCTTTGTTCCTCGTTTTAAGAGGTACAAGGCCGTTGTTGTGTTTTTGGAAAGTAGATGCTAATCTTTGTACTAAGAAGCTCTCAATTAGATACGCTATTAATTGGGATATGGAGTGAGTCATTTGTTACCATTAAATTTTTTAGGTGATTATTTTTTACTATTAAAAATGACGATGAATTATCTGATATGATAGGTGGTTACAGATTTATTTTAAAGCTGGAGGGTTTGTCTATTCAAAAATACAATATAATAACATTTTATGTATAGTTAAACAATTTATCCTTTATTCTATGGAATAAAACAGTTTTGTCTTGTGTAAATATATTAAAAATGGTATAATCGAGCTGTGATAGCTGTGATGTGTAAACATGCTCATCATAGTAGGCTTCATGGGTGCGTTACTATAAGAAGTGTAGCCATGAAGAATACTTTTAATTTGATTTTGTGTTTTAACATAAGGAGGAACAATGGAAAATAAATCAAATTCGCTCAATAGAATCAAGCGCCAGCAACGTGAAAAAGTTTTGCGCTATTCTATTCGTAAATATAGTTTTGGTGCAGCTTCAGTTGCTGTTGCAGCGCTGATGTTTTTGGGTGCCCGCGTTGCGAGCGCGGATAGTGTGCTTCCAAACGCTCCACAATCTAATACGGCTAATGCGGGTCTAGTGAACCCTAAAGATAAGGTCGATTCGCCTGTGGATGTTGCAGAATCTACTGACAACAAAGTAGATACAGAAAATCAAGCGCTTACAACTGCTGCACCTAGCGCGTCTACAGTTGATAAAGCCAAGTTGAAAAAAGTAGTTGAAGAATTAAATGCTCTTCTTTCTACTAAATTAAACCTTGACGACTCAGTAGTATCGCCTGTCAAAGACAGACTTCAAAAAGGGAAAGAAGCCCTAGAAAGTTCTGAGCTAGCTCAAAAGGATATCGATGAACTTGTAGAACTCTTGTCTAAAGATGTGACAGTCGTATCAGCTGCTAAGGAAGCAACTGAGGTTCAAGTAGATAAACAAGTAGCTAAAACTGAGAAGCAGGCTGAAAAACCAGCGAGCCAAACTTCTCCTGAAGTAAGCGCAAGCGAAGAGAGTCAAACTGTATCAGCTAAAAAAGATACTTTGAAAGTATCTGTTGAACAATTGCAGGCAGCTGTTTTGGAATTGCCTGAGCATGAGACTAGCAAAGAAGTTCTTGAAAAAGCCAATGAACTATTGGGCTTGGCTCAAGGTGTTCTTGAAAATACAACAGTTTCTCTGAACGATGTTGAAGATATGACAAAACGTGTGAAGAGAATGTTTAACTCTGTTAAAAACGCTACAACACGTTTGACTTCAGGTGCTCGTGACTCACGTAATGGCAAGAGCATGGGTCAAGGAACAAACTTTAGAGCAAATGGTGAAATTAATCAAGGTGCTTTAACTAATGTTAAATATTTTGCTTCTGTCGATCCGAGAGAGAACGGTGGACGAAGAACAATAAATGATAATCCTGAGTTTACTAGAAATAAGACTGATATTAAGGCAACCTATGTACAAGATAGTGAAGGTAAATGGATCGTCTATGATGTCTTTTTCAATAACGATGGGAAAAAGATGACGACAAGTTCATACCAACAACAGTATTATTTCCAAGCACCATTTAATATCATGGATCCTTCTAATACAGTAAGAGATTTAAGGTTCACACGTTATAGTCCTAAGAATCCAAATGCTAGTAAAAAACTTTCTGATGGATTTGAAGCGTTTAATCAATATGGGAACACAGCTTATATCTCAAATCCATGGGGACAACAATACAAAATTTTTAATAATGATGGATACTCATTTTACGATCCAAGTTCAGGGGTAACTCGTAATGATCAAAGAAAGGATGTATTTAAGAACAACGAAAATGATCCTACATTAAACACACTTACGAAAGATAAAAATGGAAATTATCCTAAATTATCATATTATTTAGGTGTCAAATTAGGAAGAGAGAGTACAAACTATGCTGTGCATATGCATGCTAAGATTAAAATAAGAGATAATGTGACTCCTCAAGAAGCAGCTCAATACGGTCGTGTCTATGCAGCCTCAACAACATCAGGATGGACTACTAATCAGTCTTATATTATGGGGGCAACAGGTTCTCGTTTACAAAATGATCCAGAAGCACCAAAAGATCCAATTAAAGGTTTAACCGTTACAAAAACAGTAGGAGATAACGCAGGAGATCCAATAAACCCTGTATCTTCAGGTTATGTTACACATAAAAATGGGAAATCATTCCCTGCAGGTATGAACTGGACTTGGGCAGGTGATCGTTCACCAAGTACAGCACAAGCAGGGGTATTCAAGTATACTTCTATTGCGACTTATAAAGACGGTACTAAATCAACTGATGCAGGTTCTGGTTCAGATGGAACAGTTACATTAAACGTTAAACCAAAACAACCGACGATTACAACGAGTGTTGAACATAAAAAAGGTTTACCAAATCAACAAATTACTGTAAATGTTGGAGACGGAGTACCAAACGGTTCGACAGTTAAACTTTATGATGGTAATAGAGTTATTGGAACTGGAACAACTAATGGACAGACTGCTACAGTTACAGTTGCAGAAGCTTTGCCAGGAAATCCTATTAAAGCTGAAACAGTAGTTACTAATAATAATGGAACAGTAACTTCTGATAAAAGTAATCCTGTTACTCCAACAGAAGCACCAGATAACCAACCACCTACATTAACAATCTCACCAGCTAGCCAAAACGTAGTAGAAGGTCAACAAGTAACCTTCACAGTAACAGCAAGAGACGATAAACATGTTAATTTTGATCCTAGTGATTTAACAACGAAATATAGTAGTAGACTTATTACAGGGAATGTATCTGCAACTCCATTAACAAACACGGATACTGAACAATCAAGACGAATTACAATTACAACAACTGCAGAAGATGTTGGTAAAACGAATACGATTACATTTAAGGCTACTGATAATGCAGGTCACGCAGCTAAACCAGTAACATTTACTTTCACTGTAACATCTCGTGACAAGATAGCTCCAACAATTACAGCAGGTGATGCTACAGTAACTAAAAACGAACCAATCACGCCAATTCCTGTAACAGCTGTAGATAATCCAGGTGGAGTTGGAATGCGTGATAATAATCCAATTGAGGTAAGCAATTTACCACAAGGATTAAAATATGAAAATGGCAAAATTACAGGTACTACGAATGCTAAGACAGGATTCTATACTGTAAAAATTAAAGCATATGATAAAAATAATAATTCTTCAGAAAAAACAATAAGAATTACTGTTCAAGATCAAGCTAGCAAATATAATCCGACAGGAGACACGTTAACTGTAAACCAAGGTCAGCCAATCACAGATGATGCAGTAAAAGCAAAAGTGAAGAACTATGCACCAGGAACATTAACGGTACAAAGTAAACCAACTTCAACTGCAACAGCAGGAAATGCAGGAAATGCGGTTGTAAAAGTAACCTATTCAGATGGATCAAGTGATACTGTAAATGTACCAGTTACAGTAAAAGACGTAACAGGACCAACAATCACAGCCAATGATACAACTGTAACTAAAAACGAGCCAATTACTCCAATCCCTGTAACAGCTGTAGATAATACAGGTGGTGTTGGAATGCGTGATAATAATCCAATTCAGGTAAGCAATTTACCACAAGGATTAAAATACGAAAATGGTCAAATTACAGGTACCACGAATGCTAAGACAGGATTCTACACTGTAAAAATCACAGCGTATGATAAGAACAATACGGCATCAACTAAATCAATCAGAATTACTGTTGAAGAGCAAACTAACAAATACAACCCAACAGGCGATTCATTGACAGTAAACCAAGGTCAAGAAATTACAGATGAAGCAGTAAAAGCAAAAGTAACAAATTATGGCCCTGGAACATTAACTGTAGAAAGCAAACCAACTTCAACTGCAACAGCAGGAAATGCAGGAAATGCTGTAGTTAAAGTTACATATCCAGATGGATCAACTGATCGTGTAAATGTACCAGTTACAGTAAAAGACGTAACAGGCCCAACAATTACAGCAGAAAGCGCAACAGTAACTAAAAACACACCAATTACACCAATCCCTGTAACAGCTGTAGATAATACAGGTGGTGTTGGAATGCGTGATAATAATCCAATTCAGGTAAGCAATTTGCCACAAGGATTAAAATACGAAAATGGTCAAATTACAGGTACTACGAACGCTAAGACAGGATTCTACACTGTAAAAATCACAGCGTATGATAAGAACAATACGGCATCAACCAAATCAATCAGAATCACTGTTCAGGATCAGTTATCAGGAACAATAACAGAAAAAACTGTCCCAGAAAAAACACCTGTCCCAGCAAATACTAAGGTAGTAACACCAAATAGACCAGGTACAACGATTACAACAGATAAACCAGTAAATGGTTTAACAGTTGATAACGGCGGAAATCTAGTAGGAACACCAACAGTAGACAATTGGGAACCAAAAGAAGAAGAACGCACAGTAGAGATTCCAGTTAAAGTGAAGAATGGTGATGAAGAAGTTGTAGTGGATGTTCCAGTTACAATTCAACGTGATACAGATGGAGACGGCATTCCAGATGTGACTGATCCAGACGATGACAACGATGGAATTCCAGATACAGAAGATGCAAATCCAAAAGTAGCTGATAAATTAACAGGAACAGTAACAGGAAAAACTGTACCAGAGAAAACACCTGTCCCAGCGAATACTAAGGTAGTAACACCAAACAAACCAGGTACAACGATTACAACAGATAAACCAGTAAATGGTTTAACAGTGGATAATGGCGGAAATCTAGTAGGAACACCAACAGTAGACAATTGGGAACCAAAAGAAGAAGAACGCACAGTCGAAATTCCAGTTAAACTGAAAAAAGGCACAGAAGAAGTTGTAGTTAAAGTTCCAGTTAAAATTCAACGCGATACAGATGGAGACGGTATTCCAGATGTGACTGATCCAGACGATGACAACGATGGAATTCCAGATACAGAAGATGCAAATCCAAAAGTAGCGGATAAATTAACAGGAACAACAGTAGAAAAAACTGTACCAGAGAAAAAACCAGTACCAGCAGGTACTAAGGTAATCACACCAAACAAACCAGGTACAACGATTACAACAGATAAACCAGTAAATGGTTTAACAGTTGATAACGGCGGAAATCTAGTAGGAACACCAAAAGTAGATAATTGGGAACCAAAAGAAGAAGAACGTACAGTAGAGATTCCAGTTAAACTGAAAAAAGGAACAGAAGAAGTTGTAGTTAAAGTTCCAGTTAAAATTCAACGCGATACAGATGGAGACGGTATTCCAGATAAAGTAGATTCAGATGATGACAACGATGGAATTCCAGATGAGGAAGAAATCAAAAATGGAACAAATCCAAAAGTAGCGGATAACTTAACAGGAACAGTAACAGAAAAAACTGTACCAGAGAAAAAACCAGTACCAGCAAATACTAAGGTGATAACACCAAACAAACCAGGTACAACGATTACAACAGATAAACCAGTAAATGGTTTAACAGTTGATAACGGCGGAAATCTAAAAGGAACACCAGAAGTAGACAATTGGGAACCAAAAGAAGAAGAACGTACAGTTGAAATTCCAGTTAAACTGAAAAAAGGCACAGAAGAAGTTGTAGTCAAAGTTCCAGTTAAAATTCAACGTGATACAGATGGAGACGGTATTCCAGATGTTAAGGATCCAGACGATGACAACGATGGAATTCCAGATGAGGAAGAAATCACAAATGGAACAGATCCTAAGACACCAACAACTCAAACTCCTACAATCGAAATTACTCAACAACCAAATGGAAATGCGATTGTAACACCTAAGAAACCAGATGGAAAACCATATCCACCAGGAACTAAGGTAGAAATCCCAGGTAAAGATGGTAACCCAATCACAGTAACAATCGGTGACAATGGATCAGGTGAAGTACCAAATGACAAACTTCCTAAGAAAGCTGTTCCAGGAAAAGGAACAGTAACAGAACCTAATAAGAACCCATCAAAACCAGTAGATGTAACAACACCAGCTCATAAGACACCAAAACTAGAGTTGGATCAAGATCCTGAGACAGGTGACGTAACAGTAACACCGAAGAAACCAGATGGTTCAACATTCCCACCAGGAACTAAGGTAGAAATCCCAGGTGAAAATGGTCCAATCACAGTAACAATCGGTGAAGACGGAAAAGGTAAAGTACCAAACAGTGAATTACCAGACGGTAAAGTACCAGGTACAGGTAAGATTACAGAACCAGGTAAACCAACGGAAGAAGTTCCAGTTGAAACACCAAGTAAGATAATACCAGGTGCTCCAACAACAGAACAACCAGTTGAGATTGAAATTAATCAAAAACCAAATGGTGATGCAGTAGTAACGCCTAAGAAAGAAGATAGAAAACCATACCCATCAGGAACTAAGGTAGAAATCCCTGGTGAAGATAAAGATGGAAACCCAATTACAATCACTGTTACGATTGGCGACAATGGTTCAGGTGAAGTACCAAATGACAAACTTCCTAAGAAAGATATCCCAGGAAAAGGAAAAGTAACAGAACCTAATAAGAAACCATCACAACCAGTAGATGTAACAACACCAGCACATAAGACACCAAAACTAGAGTTGGAACAAGATCCTAAGACAGGTGACGTAACAGTAACACCTAAGAAACCAGATGGATCACCATTCCCACCAGGAACTAAGGTAGAAATCCCAGGTAAAGATAAGGATCACCCAATCACAGTAACAATCGGTGAAGACGGAAAAGGTAAAGTACCAAACGCTGAATTACCAGAAGGTAAAGTACCAGGAACAGGTAAGATTACAGAACCAGGTAGACCAACAGAAGAAATTCCAGTTGAAACACCGGCTCATAAGACACCAAAACTAGAGTTGGAACAAGATCCTAAGACTGGAGACGTAACAGTAACACCGAAGAAACCAGATGGGTCACCATTCCCATCAGGAACTAAGGTAGAAATCCCAGGTAAAGATAAAGACCACCCAATCACTGTTACAATTGGTGAAGACGGTAAAGGTAAAGTACCAAACACTGACCTACCAGAAGGTAAAGTTCCAGGTAAAGGTAAGATTACAGAACCAGGTAGACCAACAGAAGAAGTTCCAGTTGAAACACCAGCCCATAAGACGCCAACACTAGATGTTGAACAAAATCCTAAGACAGGTGATGTTACAGTAACACCGAAGAGACCAGATGGTTCAACATTCCCACCAGGAACTAAGGTAGAAATCCCAGGTAAAGATAAAGATCACCCAATTACTGTTACAACTGATGACAATGGTAAAGCTAAAGTACCAAACACTGACCTACCAGAAGGTAAAGTTCCAGGTAAAGGTAAGATTACAGAACCAGGTAGACCAACAGAAGAAGTTCCAGTTGAAACACCGGCTCATAAGACACCAACACTAGATGTTGAACAAGATCCTAAGACAGGTGATGTAACAGTAACACCGAAGAGACCAGATGGTTCAACATTCCCACCAGGAACTAAGGTAGAAATTCCAGGTAAAGATAAAGACCACCCAATCACAGTAACAATCGGTGAAGACGGTAAAGGTAAAGTACCAAACACTGACCTACCAGAAGGTAAAGTTCCAGGTAAAGGTAAGATTACAGAACCAGGTAGACCAACAGAAGAAGTTCCAGTTGAAACACCGGCTCATAAGACACCAACACTAGATGTTGAACAAGATCCTAAGACAGGTGATGTAACAGTAACACCGAAGAGACCAGATGGTTCAACATTCCCACCAGGAACTAAGGTAGAAATTCCAGGTAAAGATAAAGACCACCCAATCACTGTTACAATCGGTGAAGACGGAAAAGGTAAAGTACCAAACAGTGAATTACCAGAAGGAAAAGTCCCAGGAACAGGTAAGATTACAGAACCAGGTAGACCAACGGAAGAAGTTCCAGTTGAAACACCAGCTCATAAGACACCAAAACTAGAGTTGGAACAAGATCCTAAGACAGGTGACGTAACAGTAACACCGAAGAGACCAGATGGATCAACATACCCACCAGGAACTACGGTAGAAATCCCAGGTAAAGATAAAGATCACCCAATCACAGTAACAATCGGTGAAGACGGAAAAGGTAAAGTACCAAACAGTGAATTACCAGAAGGTAAAGTTCCAGGAACAGGTAAGATTACAGAACCAGGTAGACCAACAGAAGAAGTTCCAGTTGAAACGCCAGCTCATAAGACACCAACACTCGATGTTGAACAAGATCCTAAGACAGGTGATGTAACAGTAACACCGAAGAGACCAGATGGTTCAACATTCCCACCAGGAACTAAGGTAGAAATTCCAGGTAAAGATAAAGATCACCCAATCACAGTAACAATCGGTGAAGACGGAAAAGGTAAAGTACCAAACAGTGAATTACCAGAAGGTAAAGTTCCAGGAACAGGTAAGATTACAGAACCAGGTCAACCAACAGTTGAAGTTCCAGT
>NZ_VFSI01000024.1:0-5237 GCF_006385825.1 Streptococcus sp. D2
AGCTAAGCGACTTCCATATCTCACAGGGGGCAACCCCCAACTACTTCCGGCGTTCTAGGGCTTAACTTCTGTGTTCGGCATGGGTACAGGTGTATCTCCTAGGCTATCGTCACTTAACTCTGAGTAATACCTACTCAAAATTGAATATCTATTCAAATCAAGAAAACCGTTCGCTTTCATATTCTCAGTTACTTTGGATAAGTCCTCGAGCTATTAGTATTAGTCCGCTACATGTGTCGCCACACTTCCACTTCTAACCTATCTACCTGATCATCTCTCAGGGCTCTTACTGATATAAAATCATGGGAAATCTCATCTTGAGGTGGGTTTCACACTTAGATGCTTTCAGCGTTTATCCCTTCCCTACATAGCTACCCAGCGATGCCTTTGGCAAGACAACTGGTACACCAGCGGTAAGTCCACTCTGGTCCTCTCGTACTAGGAGCAGATCCTCTCAAATTTCCTACGCCCGCGACGGATAGGGACCGAACTGTCTCACGACGTTCTGAACCCAGCTCGCGTGCCGCTTTAATGGGCGAACAGCCCAACCCTTGGGACCGACTACAGCCCCAGGATGCGACGAGCCGACATCGAGGTGCCAAACCTCCCCGTCGATGTGAACTCTTGGGGGAGATAAGCCTGTTATCCCCAGGGTAGCTTTTATCCGTTGAGCGATGGCCCTTCCATACGGAACCACCGGATCACTAAGCCCGACTTTCGTCCCTGCTCGAGTTGTAGCTCTCGCAGTCAAGCTCCCTTATACCTTTACACTCTGCGAATGATTTCCAACCATTCTGAGGGAACCTTTGGGCGCCTCCGTTACCTTTTAGGAGGCGACCGCCCCAGTCAAACTGCCCGTCAGACACTGTCTCCGATAGGGATCACCTATCTGGGTTAGAGTGGCCATAACACAAGGGTAGTATCCCAACATCGTCTCCTTCGAAACTGGCGTCCCGATCTCATAGACTCCTACCTATCCTGTACATGTGGTACAGACACTCAATATCAAACTGCAGTAAAGCTCCATGGGGTCTTTCCGTCCTGTCGCGGGTAACCTGCATCTTCACAGGTACTAAAATTTCACCGAGTCTCTCGTTGAGACAGTGCCCAAATCATTACGCCTTTCGTGCGGGTCGGAACTTACCCGACAAGGAATTTCGCTACCTTAGGACCGTTATAGTTACGGCCGCCGTTTACTGGGGCTTCAATTCATACCTTCGCTTGCGCTAAGCACTCCTCTTAACCTTCCAGCACCGGGCAGGCGTCACCCCCTATACATCATCTTACGATTTAGCAGAGAGCTGTGTTTTTGATAAACAGTTGCTTGGGCCTATTCACTGCGGCTGACTTAAAGTCAGCACCCCTTCTCCCGAAGTTACGGGGTCATTTTGCCGAGTTCCTTAACGAGAGTTCTCTCGCTCACCTGAGGCTACTCGCCTCGACTACCTGTGTCGGTTTGCGGTACGGGTAGAGTATGTTTAAACGCTAGAAGCTTTTCTTGGCAGTGTGACGTCACTAACTTCGCTACTAAACTTCGCTCCCCATCACAGCTCAATGTTATAGATATAAGCATTTGACTCATATCACACCTCACTGCTTAGACAGACTCTTCCAATCGTCTGCTTTAGTTAGCCTACTGCGTCCCTCCATCACTACATACTCTAGTACAGGAATATCAACCTGTTGTCCATCGGATACACCTTTCGGTCTCTCCTTAGGTCCCGACTAACCCAGGGCGGACGAGCCTTCCCCTGGAAACCTTAGTCTTACGGTGGACAGGATTCTCACCTGTCTTTCGCTACTCATACCGGCATTCTCACTTCTATGCGTTCCAGCACTCCTCACGGTACACCTTCTTCACACATAGAACGCTCTCCTACCATACCTATAAAGGTATCCACAGCTTCGGTAAATTGTTTTAGCCCCGGTACATTTTCGGCGCAGGGTCACTCGACTAGTGAGCTATTACGCACTCTTTGAATGAATAGCTGCTTCTAAGCTAACATCCTAGTTGTCTGTGCAACCCCACATCCTTTTCCACTTAACAATTATTTTGGGACCTTAGCTGGTGGTCTGGGCTGTTTCCCTTTCGACTACGGATCTTAGCACTCGCAGTCTGACTGCCGACCATAATTCATTGGCATTCGGAGTTTATCTGAGATTGGTAATCCGGGATGGACCCCTCACCCAAACAGTGCTCTACCTCCAAGAATCTTAATGTCGACGCTAGCCCTAAAGCTATTTCGGAGAGAACCAGCTATCTCCAAGTTCGTTTGGAATTTCTCCGCTACCCACAAGTCATCCAAGCACTTTTCAACGTGCCCTGGTTCGGTCCTCCAGTGCGTCTTACCGCACCTTCAACCTGCTCATGGGTAGGTCACATGGTTTCGGGTCTACGTCATGATACTAATTCGCCCTGTTCAGACTCGGTTTCCCTACGGCTCCGTCTCTTCAACTTAACCTCGCATCATAACGTAACTCGCCGGTTCATTCTACAAAAGGCACGCTCTCACCCATTAACGGGCTCGAACTTGTTGTAGGCACACGGTTTCAGGTTCTATTTCACTCCCCTCCCGGGGTGCTTTTCACCTTTCCCTCACGGTACTGGTTCACTATCGGTCACTAGGGAGTATTTAGGGTTGGGAGATGGTCCTCCCAGATTCCGACGGGATTTCGCGTGTCCCGCCGTACTCAGGATACTGCTAGGTACAAAGACTATTTTAAATACGAGGCTATTACTCTCTTTGGCTGATCTTCCCAAATCATTCTTCTATAATCTTTGAGTCCACATTGCAGTCCTACAACCCCGAAGAGTAAACTCTTCGGTTTGCCCTCCTGCCGTTTCGCTCGCCGCTACTAAGGCAATCGCTTTTGCTTTCTCTTCCTGCAGCTACTTAGATGTTTCAGTTCACTGCGTCTTCCTCCTCACATCCTTAACAGATGCGGGTAACAGGTAGTACCTGTTGGGTTCCCCCATTCGGAAATCCCTGGATCATCGCTTACTTACAGCTACCCAAGGCATATCGTCGTTTGTCACGTCCTTCTTCGGCTCCTAGTGCCAAGGCATCCACCGTGCGCCCTTATTAACTTAACCTTATTTTTTGACCTTTCAGTCATAAACTCTTATTAATACTACAGCGTTTTCGGTTTATTTTCTTGTTACTATTTGATATAGATATTCAATTTTCAATGTGCATTACTTGGTGATCTCTCACCAATGGAGCCTAGCGGGATCGAACCGCTGACCTCCTGCGTGCAAAGCAGGCGCTCTCCCAGCTGAGCTAAGGCCCCACAAGACCTCTCAAGACTAAACAAGACCAATGCGCAGTTCCTTTTCCTTAGAAAGGAGGTGATCCAGCCGCACCTTCCGATACGGCTACCTTGTTACGACTTCACCCCAATCATCTATCCCACCTTAGGCGGCTGGCTCCTTACGGTTACCTCACCGACTTCGGGTGTTACAAACTCTCGTGGTGTGACGGGCGGTGTGTACAAGGCCCGGGAACGTATTCACCGCGGCGTGCTGATCCGCGATTACTAGCGATTCCGACTTCATGTAGGCGAGTTGCAGCCTACAATCCGAACTGAGACTGGCTTTAAGAGATTAGCTTGTCGTCACCGACTTGCGACTCGTTGTACCAGCCATTGTAGCACGTGTGTAGCCCAGGTCATAAGGGGCATGATGATTTGACGTCATCCCCACCTTCCTCCGGTTTATTACCGGCAGTCTCGCTAGAGTGCCCAACTAAATGATGGCAACTAACAATAGGGGTTGCGCTCGTTGCGGGACTTAACCCAACATCTCACGACACGAGCTGACGACAACCATGCACCACCTGTCACCTCTGTCCCGAAGGAAAGCTCTATCTCTAGAGCGGTCAGAGGGATGTCAAGACCTGGTAAGGTTCTTCGCGTTGCTTCGAATTAAACCACATGCTCCACCGCTTGTGCGGGCCCCCGTCAATTCCTTTGAGTTTCAACCTTGCGGTCGTACTCCCCAGGCGGAGTGCTTAATGCGTTAGCTACGGCACTAAACCCCGGAAAGGGTCTAACACCTAGCACTCATCGTTTACGGCGTGGACTACCAGGGTATCTAATCCTGTTTGCTCCCCACGCTTTCGAGCCTCAGCGTCAGTTACAAGCCAGAGAGCCGCTTTCGCCACCGGTGTTCCTCCATATATCTACGCATTTCACCGCTACACATGGAATTCCACTCTCCCCTCTTGCACTCAAGTTAAACAGTTTCCAAAGCGTACTATGGTTAAGCCACAGCCTTTAACTTCAGACTTATCTAACCGCCTGCGCTCGCTTTACGCCCAATAAATCCGGACAACGCTCGGGACCTACGTATTACCGCGGCTGCTGGCACGTAGTTAGCCGTCCCTTTCTGGTAAGATACCGTCACAGTGTGAACTTTCCACTCTCACACTCGTTCTTCTCTTACAACAGAGCTTTACGATCCGAAAACCTTCTTCACTCACGCGGCGTTGCTCGGTCAGACTTCCGTCCATTGCCGAAGATTCCCTACTGCTGCCTCCCGTAGGAGTCTGGGCCGTGTCTCAGTCCCAGTGTGGCCGATCACCCTCTCAGGTCGGCTATGTATCGTCGCCTTGGTGAGCCGTTACCCCACCAACTAGCTAATACAACGCAGGTCCATCTGGTAGTGGTGCAATTGCACCTTTCAAACAGTTGTCATGCAACAACTGCTATTATGCGGTATTAGCTATCGTTTCCAATAGTTATCCCCCACTACCAGGCAGGTTACCTACGCGTTACTCACCCGTTCGCAACTCATCCGGAGAAGCAAGCTCCTCCTTCAGCGTTCTACTTGCATGTATTAGGCACGCCGCCAGCGTTCGTCCTGAGCCAGGATCAAACTCTCATTAAAAGTTTGAGTTCTCACTCATTTCTGTCACTGACAGATTTATTGTTTTTTTCATTGTTCAGTACTACAACCTTAGTTGTAGTGCCCTGCACATTGGTTCGTCTTGTTCAGTTTTCAAAGGTCTTTGTCACTCGCTTCTCTCAAGTGACAACTATATTAGTATATCACAGTCGCTTTCGCTTGTCAACACTTTTTTGAAACTTTTTTTAATTTTTTTCAATCAGTATTTTATCTGCAACATACCATAGTCCGTACGGGATTCGAACCCGTGTTACCGCCGTGAAAAGGCGGTGTCTTAACCCCTTGACCAACGGACCAGAGTTGTTATTTTCAACTCTTACTATTATACAGC
>NZ_VFSI01000025.1:0-1170 GCF_006385825.1 Streptococcus sp. D2
ACATGAAGGCTGGACTAAAGATAGAGTTTCTCTTGAATACGGCCTCCCAAGTCGTACGATACTTCTTAATTGGCTAGCACAATACAAGAAAAACGGGTATACTATTGTTGAGAAAACAAGAGGGAGACCAACTAAAATGGGACGTAAACGGAAGAAAACTTGGGATGAAATGACAGAACTAGAGCGACTCCAAGAGGAGAATGAACGCTTACGTACTGAGGTAGCTTACTTAAAAAAGTTAAAAGAGCTGGAAGACAGGGACGAAGCTATACAGCGAGAAAGGCAGAGACAATTAGAGAAATGGCTTCAGGAGGATTTCGACTAGATTTACTTCTTGAAGTGGCTCGTTTACCTCGCTCAACTTACTATTATCAGTTGAAGGAACTAGATGGGCTTGACAAAGATAAAGATCTTAAAGCTGAAATTCAAGCTATTTTTACTGAGCACAAAGGAAATTATGGCTATCGCCGAATAACTCTTGAATTGAGGAATCGTGGTCATATAGTAAACCATAAGAAGGTCCAACGTCTGATGAAAATCCTTGGTTTAAGTGCTCGAATTCGCCGTAAACGAAAGTATTCTTCCTACCAAGGAGAGATTGGCAAGAAAGCAGAGAATCTCATTCAACGCCAGTTTGAAGGATCGAGACCAATGGAAAAGTGTTATACGGATGTGACAGAGTTTGCCATTCCAAATAGCACGCAGAAATTGTATTTATCGCCTGTTTTAGATGGCTTTAACAGCGAAATTATTGCTTTTAATCTTTCTTGTTCTCCTAATTTAGAACAAGTAAAAACGATGTTGGAACAGGCCTTCACAGAGAAACACTACGAGAATACGATTCTCCATAGTGACCAAGGTTGGCAATACCAACACGATTCTTATCATCGGTTCCTAGAGAGTAAGGGAATTCAAGCATCCATGTCACGTAAGGGCAACAGCCCAGACAACGGTATGATGGAATCTTTCTTTGGCATTTTAAAATCCGAAATGTTTTATGGCCATGAGAAAAACTTTAAATCACTTAATCAATTGGAACAAGCCATTATAGACTATATCGATTACTACAACAACAAACGAATTAAGGTAAAACTAAAAGGACTTAGTCCTGTCCAATACAGAACTAAATCCTTTCAATAATTATTTGTCCAACTTTTTGGGATCAGTACA
>NZ_VFSI01000026.1:0-714 GCF_006385825.1 Streptococcus sp. D2
TCTGCTGGTTTAACGATGTCGTTGCCTGCATTTGGTTTAGTTGCAGCTTCTGGATCTTTCGTCAAGTCTGTTGCTGGAATTACGGCTGTCTTACCTTCTGGGGTTGTAACTGTCGCATTTCCTTTATCATCTACAACTACTGTTGCACCTGGATTTACAGCTTTAACTTTATCTTCGATCGCTTTCTTCTCTTCTGGAGTTAAGTTAGCTGGATCTTTAACTGCTGTCTTATCTGCTGGTTTAACGATGTCGTTGCCTGCATTTGGTTTAGTTGCAGTTTCTGGATCTTTCGTCAAGTCTGCTGCTGGAATTACGGCTGTCTTACCTTCTGGGGTTGTGACTGTCGTATTTCCTTTGTCATCTACAACTACTGTTGCATCTGGGTTTACAGCTTTAACTTTATCTTCGATTGCTTTCTTCTCAGTATCTGTAAGTTTTTCTGGATTTGCTACTACAGTCTTATCTGCTGGTTTAACGATGTCGTTACCTGCATTTGGTTTCTTAGTATCTTCAACAGTACGTACTAATTCTTCTACAGGAATAACTTGTGTTTGACCATCTGGAGTTGAAACTTTAGCATTTCCTTTGTCATCAACTACTACAATTGAGTTTGGATTTACAGCTTCAACTGCTGCTTTAATTTTCTCCTTCTCAGCATCTGTCAACTTAGCTGGATCATTTACAACTACTTTATCCGCTGGTTTAACGATATCG
>NZ_VFSI01000003.1:186984-188501 GCF_006385825.1 Streptococcus sp. D2
GACAGAAAATATGAAGAGTTTAAAGCAGAATTAGAAGCTGCCAAGACAGAAGCAGCCAAAGCTTTAGCGAAAGGCACTAATGCAACAAAAGAGGAAGTTCAAGCTGCTCAAGCAAAAGTAGAAGCAGTGAAAACGAAATTAGAAACTGCTAAAAATCTTCTTGTAGAAGCAGCAACTCCTGAAGAAAAAACAAAATTACAAACGGACTCTGATTCATTGAAGAAAGCTGATGAAACAGGTAAAACACCAGAAAGTATCGCAGCATATGACAGAAAATATGAAGAGTTTAAAGCAGAATTAGAAGCTGCCAAGACAGAAGCAGCCAAAGCTTTAGCGAAAGGCACTAATGCAACAAAAGAGGAAGTTCAAGCTGCTCAAGCAAAAGTAGAAGCAGCGAAAACAGCTTTAGATAAAGCAGCAGAATTATTAGTGAATAAAGCAGATAAAGCTGAGTTAACAAAAGCAAAAGAAGCGTTAAGCGAATTAACAACAGCAGCAGATCCAACAACAGGAAAAACTGCGGATAGTGCGAAAACATATACTGATAAGAAAACAGCTGCAGAAGAAGCCATTAAAGAAGCAGAAGCAGTAATTAATGACGAAAATGCAACACCAGAAAAAATAACAGAAGCTTTAAATAAAGTTAATGAGAAGAAAGAAGCATTAGAAGCGGCAAAACAAGCTTTAGTAGAAGCAGCAACAGCGGAAGAAAAAGCTAAACTAAAAACAGATGCAGATTCATTAGTAAAAGCAGATACAACTGGAAAAACACCAAATAGTATTGAAGCTTATAATACAAAATATGAAGAATTAAAAGCACAATTAGAAGCTGCTAAGACAGAAGCAGCAACAGTATTAGCAAAAGCTGATAATGCATCTAAAGCAGAAGTACAAGCAGCTCAAACGAAAGTAGATGCAGCCAAAGCAGAATTAACAAAAGCAGCAGAGTTATTGAAAGATCTTGACAGAGATGGTGCTAAAAAAGAAATTGCAGCTGCTGCTAAAAAAGCGACAGATGCTATTGAAGCTAGTACAACCTTAACGCCAGAACAAAAGGCGGAAGAAAAAGCAAAAGTAGCTAAAGAAGCAAAAGATGCAACAGATGCTATTGATAAAGCAACAACTGAAGATGGTATCAATTCTGCAAAAGATAAAGGAAAATTAGCTATCGAAAAAGAAGTTGCAATTACAGCAATCAATGCTGAAAAAACAGCGAAAGAAAAAGAAATCGATAATAATTCTAACTTATCCGACGATGAAAAAGCAGCAGCGAAAGCTGAAGTAGCGAAAGCAGCCATCGCAGCCGTAAAAGCTATCAATGAAGCGAAAGATCAAGATGGTGTAGACGGTGCTCAAACTACAGGAGTTAAAGCAATTGAAGCAGTAACTTCAGTAGGTAAAGAGAAAGCCCTAGAAGCAATCCAAACAGCGTCAGAAACTAAGATTGCCTCAATTGATAAGAACGCTAAATTGTCAGACGATGAAAAAGCAGCAGCGAAATCTGAAGTAGCGAAAGC
>NZ_VFSI01000005.1:0-125721 GCF_006385825.1 Streptococcus sp. D2
ATTGTAGACTATATTGATTACTACAACAATAAACGAATTAAGGTAAAACTAAAAGGACTCAGTCCTGTGCAATACAGAACTAAATCCTTCGGATAAATTGATTGTCTAACTTTTTGGGGTCAGTACAAGTCAACACCGGATATTATGCGTTTTTGATTTTAAAGAGCCAAATTTCTTAACTTAATGACATTGCTTTTTGCCCAACCTCTTTTTATTTCAAAAAAGAACCTCGCAAAACAAGAGCCTGGTTTTATAGTTCATCGGCTAATTTATTTATCTTTCTGAGTCTATGATTGACACCACTTTTGGTCAGAGGGGTGCTGAGGCTATCTGCCAACTGCTGGATAGAGTAGTCTGGGTGCTGAATCCGCAACTGCGCTACTTCCTGCAAATCCACTGGCAGATTTTCTAAGCCTATAATATCTTTGATTTTGCTGATATTGTTGATAGTCTTCATGCTGGCAGAAACTGTCCGAGCGATATTAGCTGTCTCGGCATTATTGGCTCTATTGAGGTCGTTACGGGTTTCTCGCAAAATCTTAACTCGCTCAAAATCATCACGCGCCTGCATGGCTCCGATGACAATCAAGAAGTCCATAATATCTTCGGCACGCTGGAGATAGGTCACAGCCCCCTTTTTGCGCTCAAGCACCTTAGCATCCAGTAAAAATTGCTGGAGAAGAGAGGCAATCCCTTGCGCGTGGTCTAGATAAACAGAACTGATTTCCAACTGGTACTTACCTGATTCAGGGTCACGAATGCTCCCATTTGCTAAGAAAGCGCCACAGAGATAGGCACGACCTGCTTCCTCTTCTGATAAAATCGCCTCATCAATACCTGTTTCCAGGCCAAAGAAGGAGTCCGCCAAGTGCAAATCACTCAGCAAGTCCTGTACCTTTTCATCTGTAAAAACAGTATAGACCCGATTCTTGCGAAGATTACTTCTTTGGTGGTGGCGAATTTCTGATTTGATTTCATAGAAATGGAGAAAGGACTCATAGAGGTGACGAGCCAGCTTGGCATTTTCTGTCACAACTGACAAGGTCAAGCCCGAAGTTGAGAGACCGATACTACCAGACATCTTGATAATGGCAGATAATTCATGCCGGCTCAGATGGTGTTGACCTAGGATTTCTTCTTTTACTGCTACTGTGAAACTCATTTTCTCACCTGTATAATCCGCATCAACTCATCCACAATCAAATCCCCATCGTGGAAAGCACCTCCATTTTCCAGACGAAGGAAGTTGGATGAAATCACACGCGGAACTTGCTTACTAAGACCAGCAAAATCATGGTCCACCTGCACCAAGTATTCATCAAAACGGTTGGAATTCATATATTCCTGTGGCACTTTTTCGATATTCACCAAGACCGTATCAATAAAAGGTCGGCCAAGGTGACGATGCAAGACTTCCACGTGATCACTATCTGTAAAGTGTTCCGTCTCCCCACGTTGGGTCATGATATTGCAGACATAGGCTATTTCTGCCTTGGTTTCCAAAAGCGCTCGACCAATTTCCTTAATGACAATATTGGGCAAAATAGAGGTAAAGAGGGAACCTGGCCCTAGGACAATCATGTCACTTTCAAGAATGGTCTGCACAACTCGACGGCTAGCCAGAGGTGTATCATCATTGAGAGTATTGGTCACATAGACATGGTCAATCATGCCTGGATGGTCTGCAATATGGCTCTCTCCAGCCACCTCTGTCCCATCCTGAAAGACTGCGTGCAGGGTCAAAGGATGGTCACTGGAAGGATAAATCTTCCCTGTTGTATGGAAAAATTTGCTCAATAACTGCATGGCATTATAGGTCGAACCCTGCATTTCTGACAGACCAGCAATGATGAGATTACCCAATGGATGGCCAGCAAAGGCTCCCGCATTCTCAGAAAAACGATACTGAAATACCTTCTCATAAAACTTAGGCATATCCGACATGGCCACAAGGACATTACGAAGATCACCTGGCGGTGTCAATTGTTGCATATTTTTTCGGAGTTCACCTGATGAACCGCCATCATCTGCCACCGTTACAATAGCAGCGATTTCCACATCTTTTTCTCGCAGACTTTTTAGAATGACGGGGATTCCAGTCCCTCCACCAATCACCGTTATCTTTGGTTTTCTCATGAACGGTTTACCGTTTCCTTTCTTCGGTCTTTGTCGCGATGCCCTTCATTGACAGGCCAAGTCTTGGATAAGTCCTGCGCCAAGCGTTTAGCAAAGGCCACACTACGGTGTTGTCCTCCTGTACAGCCCATGGCAATGGTCAAAACAGACTTCCCTTCCTTTTGGTAACTTGGCAAAATCGGCTCAATCAAGGCCAATAAATGTTGATAAAAATCTTCTGACTCAGGATGGTTCATGACATAGTCGTACACTGGCTCATCCACACCAGTTTGGTTTCTCAGTTCTGGTAGGTAGTAGGGATTTGGCAAGAAACGGACATCAAAGACCAAGTCCGCATCAATTGGGATTCCGTATTTAAAGCCAAAAGACATGACTTCAATACGGAAAGACTGAGCTTTCTCTTGATCCGAAAACTGCTCTGCAATGGTTTTACGCAGCTCACGAGGAGTCAGTTCAGTCGTATCCACCACATTTTGGCTCATGTTTTTCAAAGGCGCCAAGAGCTCACGCTCCAGTTTTATTCCATCCAAAATCCGTCCATCTGCAGCTAGAGGGTGACTTCGTCTAGTTTCCTTGTAACGCGCGACCAATTCCTTATCAGCTGCATCCAAAAAGAGAATTTTAAAGTCCAGTTCTTCCTTGTTTTCCAACTCATCCAAAACAGTTTGAATCTCTGAAAAGAAAGAACGGCTACGCATATCCACCACCAAGGCCAACTTATGGTCGTCTTCCTTTGTTTCCACCAACTGCAAAAACTTAGGCAAGAGAGCTGGCGGCATATTATCAATAGTGAAATATCCCAAATCCTCGAAAGACTGAATGGCTACAGTTTTCCCTGCACCACTCATCCCTGTCACAATCACCAAGTGAAGTTGTTTCTTTGTCATCTTTTTCTCCTTATATCAAAAGAAGTTTGGCAACACCAAACTTCAACTAGCTTATCCAATCTCTGCGATGACTTCGATTTCGACTTTTACATCACGAGGAAGACGAGCTACCTCTACTGCTGAACGAGCTGGAAATTCCTCTTTAAAGGCCGTTTGGTAAACCTCATTAAAAGGAACAAAGTCGTTCATATCGCTCAAGAAGCAAGTAGTTTTGACAACATGGTCAAAGTCAGTTCCTGCTTCTGCCAAAATAGCACCGATGTTTTTCAAGACTTGTTCTGTCTGTTCTTGAATCGTTTCTCCAACGATTTCCCCAGTTTCAGGAGAGAGAGGAACTTGACCACTAGCAAACAAAAGGTTGCCAACGATTTTTCCTTGAACATAGGGTCCAATAGCTTTTGGAGCTTTGTCTGTATGAATTGTTTTTGCCATTTTCTTTTCCTCACAATTTTTCTAAGATTGCATCCCAAGCCTCATCCATCCCAGCCTTGCTGACAGATGAAAAGAGGATAAAGTCGTCACTTGGGTCAAAGTTTAATTTCTTTTTGATTGCTGATTCGTGCTTGTTCCATTTACCACGAGGAATCTTGTCCGCCTTGGTCGCCACAATGATGACTGGAATCTCATAATACTTGAGAAATTCGTACATCTGCACATCATCTGCTGACGGATCATGACGAAGGTCAACTAGACTGACCACTGCACGGAGATTTTCCCGAGTCGTTAGGTACTCCTCAATCATGCGCCCCCACTTTTCACGTTCCTTTTTGGAAACACGGGCATAACCATAACCAGGCACATCCACAAAGCGCATCTTGTCGTCAATGTTAAAGAAGTTGAGAAGCTGGGTTTTCCCAGGTTTCCCTGACGTACGAGCCAGATTCTTACGGTTCAGCATGGTATTGATAAAGCTGGATTTACCAACATTTGAACGCCCTGCAAGAGCGATCTCTGGCAGTTCATCCTGCGGATAGTGGGATTTATTAGCCGCACTGAGCAAGATTTCAGCATTATGTGTATTAAGTTCCATAGTCACCTCTAGGCTGTTTCTAGGATTGGTTTATCCGTTCCATCGACAGCTTCTTTTGTGATGCGGACCAATTTCACATTTTCCTGACTCGGTACTTCAAACATGACATCTAGCATGGTTTCCTCGATAATCGAGCGAAGACCACGCGCACCAGTTTTGCGTTCGATGGCCCTATTGGCAATTTCCTGAAGGGCTTCATCGTCAAATTCCAACTCGACATCATCATAAGAAAGCAAGGTTTGGTATTGTTTTACCAAGGCATTTCTTGGCTCCTTCAAGATACGAACCAGGTCATCAACCGTCAATTGTTCAAGAGCTGCAAAGACAGGCAAGCGTCCAATCAACTCAGGGATAATCCCGAATTTTTGAATATCTTCTGCGATGATTTCTTGCATGTAAGAGCTGTTTTCGTCAATCGCCTTGTTATTTTGACCAAAACCGATAACCTTTTCACCCAGACGTTGTTTGACGATTTCTTCAATACCATCAAAGGCACCACCCACGATGAAGAGGATATTTTTAGTATCCACTTGAATCATTTCTTGTTGCGGATGCTTGCGTCCACCTTGAGGCGGTACGCTGGCAACAGTTCCCTCTATAATCTTGAGAAGGGCTTGTTGCACCCCTTCACCAGAAACGTCACGTGTGATCGATACGTTCTCGCTCTTCTTGGCAATCTTGTCAATTTCATCCACATAGATAATGCCACGCTCTGCACGTTCAATGTTAAAGTCAGCAGCCTGCAAGAGTTTGAGGAGGATATTTTCTACGTCCTCACCCACATAACCAGCCTCAGTAAGAGCAGTCGCATCTGCAATAGCAAAAGGCACATTCAAGCTCTTAGCCAAGGTCTGAGCAAGGAATGTTTTCCCTGAACCAGTTGGGCCAATCATCAAGATGTTTGACTTCTGCAAATCCACATCTTCTGACTCTTCGCGTGTATCGTGAAAATTAATACGTTTGTAGTGGTTATAAACTGCAACTGCCAAGGCACGCTTGGCACGATCTTGACCGATTACATAGTGGTTCAAGATATGGAGAAGTTCGATTGGTTTTGGAACTTCTGACAAGTCTGCCAAGACTTCCTCAGCCAACTCCTCACGGATGATTTCCTGGGCCAACTCCACACATTCATTACAGATAAAGGCGTTGTTGCCTGCGATTATTTTTTGTACTTCTTCTTGGCTTTTGCCACAAAATGAGCAATAAACCATCATATCATTATTCCTAGTTGTAGGCATGATTTCCTTCCGTTCTATTCTATACTATCATTCTATCTAAAATAAGGTCATGTAAAAGGCATGAACACTATTGACCAAATTGGTAAAGGCATTTAACCAGAGCAGGACAGAAAGTCCATAACGCTTTTTACGAAAAGCCTGTGCTCCTGCAAGCAAGCAGACCAAACACAGCATGGCTGTGAAAAAACCAAATATACTACGTTCCATTAGACTTCCTTTCTCTTGCGGTATTGGATGGTAAAATCATAAGGATTTTTCTCATCTTTGGCATAGGATTTGCTTGAAACTGTCTCAAAAAGAGACAAGTTAAACTCTTCAGGGAAATAGGTATCTCCCTCCACCCGAGCATGAATTTGAGTCACAATTACTTCGTCCAAATAGGGTTCAAAAGCCTGAAAAATCTGCTTTCCACCAATAATATAGAGATTCTTTTCTTGAGCCTGATACCAGTCCAAGACAGACTGGACATCATGAAAAGTAGCAACTCCATCTATCTTTTCTTCCGGGTTACGTGTCAAAATCAAGATTTCACGTTTTGGAAGCAAGCGGCGTTCCATCCCATCAAAGGTCACACGCCCCATCAAGATAGCATGATTCAGAGTTGTTTCTTTAAAGTGTTGCAATTCTGCTGGCAAATACCAGGGCAGACGATTGTCCTTACCAATCACACCCTCTTCATCCTGGGCCCAAATAGCTACGATTTTTTTAGTCATGCTTCCATCCTTTTCACTGATAGTACTATTTTATCAAAAAACTCAAAAAAAGACTGGTTTGGAATAGCTTACAGAATAGAAAAAATCTGTAAGAAATTTCCTACAGATTTATATATTTTCTATTGTTTCTTACAAACCAGGTGCTTGTCCTAATTCTGCCGCAAGCATCCAGACTGTTTTTTCAAGGTCAGCCTTAGCTCCAACAAAGATATCATTGGTTACATCATCGCCTTCTTTATCTGTCACATCCAAAGCTTCTTGGAAAAGCGTGATGAGGTAACGATAAATTTCAAGGACACGTTCCAAACTTTCTTCTACATTGCGGAACTCTCCAACTTCTTCTTCGATTTCACTGTTTTGAAGGAACTCTGTCAATGTAGAGAATGGGCTACCTCCGAGTGTAATCAATCGTTCGCTGATTTCATCTAAATGACCATCAAGAGCATCCATGTACTCATCCATTTTTGGATGCCATACAAGAAATCCACGACCACGCATGTACCAGTGTACTTGGTGCAAAGCCACGTGGGCCACGTATAAATCAGCAACAGCTTGGTTCAATACTTCCTTTGTTTTTGCCAATGCTACTGGCGCTGTTTTTGTTAATGATGCTACATCTTTTACTGCTTCTTTTTTCAATTCTACCATTTTCTTTACCTCGTTCATTATTTTTTGCAACCACTTCTTAATGATTACTATCTTAGTATACCACTAAGAAAAACCAATAGCAAGTCAAATGACCCACATGAGAAAAGTTGCAATAGACTGATAATTTAAGAATTTTTTAGAGAATATTAGAGTCAATTTCATGTCTATTTTTTAATAAAGAAAAGAAAAAGAATATACAAACTTCTAGCAAACTGAATAAGAACTATTAAATTGTACAGTGTATTATTGAACTACGATATTTCTTAAATAGACTGTCAACAAAAAATCTATTTTTATTTTATAGAAACTTAAAAGTAGGGGAAGTGTCTTCAACTACGACATTATCATCTTGATCAGCATCTTATACTCAATGAAAATCAAAGAGTAAACTAGGAAACTAGCCGAAGGCTGCTCAAAGTACATCTTTGAGGTTGCAGATAAAACTGACGAAGTCAGCTCAAAACACTGTTTTGAGGTTGTGGATAGAACTGACGAAGTCAGTAACCATACGCACGGCAAGACTACGTTGACGTGGTTTGAAGAGATTTTTGGAGAGTATTGGCTCAGGAAACGAATACTAACAAAGTGTTAAACAGCACAAGAACGACCTTACCCCTCTTAAAATGAGGAACAAGGCCGTTGCTTAATTTCTTATTATTTCATCATTCGCTTTATAGAAAACTGTTTTCTTCTAGAGATTTCATTTTTAAGAAACTGTCTAGCTAATACTTTTTCTCATTAGTCATTCCATGATGATCTTATCAAGTATTTTCGCGATAGATATCAGATACTCATCACTTAAAAACTGAGAAAACTACCATAAAATTTAATTGAAGAAATATAAAATTCCTTATTTCTTAAATATAGACTGTCTGAAATCATCTGTCTCACGAAGATAAGCGTTGTAAATCTTTTTCTTGAGCAAGTTGACCCAACTAGCTTCGACACGGCTAGTCGCATTAGTAATGTTACCTACATCCTCTGCTACTGCTTCATCCATCAGTTTCTGCATCTGTGCGTAAGAACGAATAGTTACTTTCTTAGTACTATTTGGATTTCTAAGTTCGTACTCAATAGTGATCGGCTTAAGCTTTGTCAGCTGATCAATTCGTTCCTTATACATGGCCTTCTTGAAAGCTACCCAAGAGTCATATTCGCCCTTAAATACATTTTCCAAAACTTTTTGGTCTGTCACTAGACCTACATCCCTTCCAGACCATCCGTCCCACGTTTTCTTACCTTCATCAAAGGCTTCCTTAGAGTACTTACCAGAAACATAAGGAACAAATCCTTCATGATATCCCTTGGCTGCCAGTAACTCATAAGCCGTACGTCGGAACATAACATCCCCTGGAGCTCCTTTAGGATTGCTCAATGCTGAGTAGATTGGTGAGAAGAGACTAAGACTGAGGTAGCCATTCCGTCTATATTTACCACTATCCCTGTTCTCTCGACGCGTAATCACATCATTCTCAATCAAAGAGTAGAAACTAGTTAGCTGCTTAATTTCCTCTGCAGTGAAGGTTCGTGTCTGGTTACCAGCATGGGTTTCCTTACCATACTTATCTGTAATGTAGTAATTTTCCATCTTTCTGAACCACTGAAGCTTAGCATCATCACTCTGCTTAAGCATAGAAGTACCTTCTAAGTAATCGAGTGTATAGATCATATCAAACATACCATGAACATAGTGTTGCAAGTCTGCTGCATTTTGAACACGCTCTTTGAAATTATAGGTATGCATACGTGTCTTAGAATCTTTATCCACCTTGAAGAGGGTATTAAGAGTAATAGTTGGTTCGTCAGGGGTTGGAGTAGATTGCAAGAGCCCTCGAGCATAGAGTTCAGCTCCCAGACCTTCACGACGACCATTGCCCTCAAAGTAGATGCCGCCGTCAGAGTTATGAGTCATTTCATGCGTATAAACAGAGTTACCATAGTCTTCCAATAAACGAGCAGCGTCAAAGTGGGTTACACTTCCTGTAGCATAGGCATTGTAGCCCTTACTTGGATACCACTTGCCTGCTGGTCCAAAGAACTCCTGCATAGCTAACGATTTCTTATCATTAGCTGGAGCCCAATATCTTTGACCAGTACTATCTTTCATTAGGAATCCATCGTAAACTAGTACGGAACGGAAAAGCTTGTCCCTGCTTTCTGGACTTAGAATCTTGTACCAGAAATCATAATGATCGCGCTGATATTCAGCTGATTTTCTAACTCTATCTTCGACATATTCTACCAACTCTGCATCTGTCCTTACCTTACCATCGACAACATCTCGGTAACGATCATAAGCACCCATGGAGATAGTGGACATATTGGAGATGACATAGACACCTTTCTCACTCATAGTCAAGAGCGGTAGAAGCATGCCCTTATATTCCCAATTATCAGCAGTAATCTTATCATAAACGCCGACAGAATACTTGCTCTTGCCCTCAGCTGTATCCTGAATCTTTCTAGCCTCTGCTATATCTGACTTAGACTCTACGATATAAGCTTTTGTATTGGTCTTGAGCCATTCATTATTAGTCTTGTATGGTAAGAAGAGCTGACGGTAATTTTCCAAATAATTGAAAAGTCCACGCTTACCAGTCGCTTCAGAGAGAGAACTATCATAAGCTAAATGATTGTTCTTTGCTTTAAGATTATTCATTCCTGACTGGCCTAATGAAATAATGGTGTCTATCGTTGAAGCACTATGGTTGCCAAAGAAATCAAACTTATAAGCAGATAAATCTTTGACATTAATATTATCATAATTAATATTATACCAACGGTTAAGATAGGTAAGCCCAAGCAAGAAGGCTTCCTTATTGGCTGTAATCTTGTGAGCTACATAGTCGGCCACAACATTGCCTTCAGTATTGATTGACTTATCCATAGCCAGAACTTTGCGTAACTCTTCTGAGAGCTTGGTCTTGACTTGTTCAAAAGCCCCATCAAGATAAAGATCATCCAAGGAAGTGTCAGCATTTACACCTAAAACAGTTCGCATGGCTGGTGAGTCAAGAACTACCTTATTCAACTCTGGCAGTACTTGATTCAGAACTCTGCTATAGTCTGATAAGAAAGCTTCAGGTGTATAAAGGAGATCTAAGCTGTTTACACTGTATTCTGCAATTGCTTGATTCTTAAACTCTCCCTTATAAGTCAAATTCAGGTAATCAACCGTATTATCCTCGAAGTGTAACATCAAACGGTCAATAGATGCCTTATTACTATTAATATCAGTGATAATCTGGTCACCTTTCATTGGAACAACATCCAACAAATATTCTGTATTGAGCTTATGATGATCTGGGAGTTTATTTCCATAGCTAATGATTGTCTCCTTGTTATAGAACGGAAGGAGTTTTTCCATATTGGAATAAGCTATCAAACGATTTTCTCGAGCATTCTTCTCTTGAGCATAGTTAACAGAATAAAGGTTAAGATTCGTGTCCTCTAGATTTGTCGTAATATCTAAACTAGCTAGCTTCTCTTCTGCCTCGTTCAGAGTCAGTGTTGAAGTGACAAACTTGTCATTTTCCAGCGTTTGATTTCCTTCAACAGCATAAGCTTCTGTAATACGATCATTATTGTAGGCTTGATCTCCAGAAATACTATAAACATTCGTACCACTAATATTACTGATAACATTGTCAACCAAGCCATTGAAGTAATTGGATCCTACGATACCGCCAATCTGACCATTCTTAGTAGTATTTTGAATCTTTCCAGTTGCATAAGAACGGCTAATACGGGCATTGTTCTCCAAACGACCAACCAAACCGCCGAATCGTTGGTTGTTGGCTCTAGCACCTGCTAGGATGGTCACATCTGCTCTGCTTTGACTGAGCAAGGAATCTCCTCCCTTAAGATTAGCAACCAAACCACCAACATTATATTCTTTGCCCTGTTTCTCGTTTGCCTGGATGACACCAGTGAAGGAACTGTTGGAAATTTGTGTGTGTGTTGCACTAACAACCAGCCCCGCCACATTAGAAGCATTGCCTATCACCGATACTTTACCTTGGACAGAAACGTCTGTAATTCGAGCATTTTCTGCACTCCGAGCTAAGGCAGCAGAGTCATAGCTACCCACAATATTGACATCCTTCAAATCCATACCAGAAACAGAAGAACCACTCTTGAGGTTTTCGAACAAAGGCTTAGCTAGATTATAGATAGCATACTGCTTACCATTATGATTGCCAGTCAGACTGCCTGTGAAGTTCCCTCTAAGATAGACATAATCCGCAGGTGCCAGACTAACCTCACTAGCATCCAAATCAGCTCCCAAAACATAATTACTAGCCATATTTTTCTTCATAGCATCTATCAATCCAGCAAAGCTAGTGTAAACATTTTGCTGACTAGGAACTGTCTTACTGATATAGAAGTCGTAGCCAGACTTGTAGCCTGTCTCACCTTCTTGAACAAGCTCAGGCAACGAGACTGTTACCCTATAAACATCTTTTCCGTCTTTTTGGATTTCAGAAATACTGTGAACTGGGAGAAGCATTTCCTTAGCTTCACTTGATTTGACTTTTACAAAGTAGTTTGACAGATCTTTAGGCATGGAACTCATTGATACCAGTCGCTTGTATTGGTCATTATCTTTACTGTAAAACTCAACTGAATCAACATCTCGGAAGGAGATCTTCTTATATTCGAGTTCAAATTCACGACTGTCTGTTTCAAATTCAGTGACACTACCATTGTCCAGCTCATATGTCAGCTTGGTTTTCAAAGTATAAGCTGTGTAGTAATCCAACTCTCCAATCTTTAGACTATCATCGAAATTAGTGATTGGAAGAGTACGAACAAGCTTATCCCCCTGATATAATTCTGCAGTAGCTGAACGTAAGGATTTTGTTTGGTCTTCCAAGCTATATTGGATCGCAACAGACTTATCATCTGCATTTTCAGTCAGGCTTAGAATCGAAACTATTGGCTTGACTTTTGACACTCCATTGAGTGCTTCTTTGGCAGCTTGCAGACTAGCAAGAGCTTGATTGACTTGTACTTGTGTAGCCGTTTGACTATTCAGAACTATTTCTGACTTGGCCAATTGGTCTGTATAAACTGTCTTCTTATCCGAATCAGCATTCTTATATTTAGCAGAAGTTTTAACAGTGACATTTAAATCGTACTCAGTCTGAAGAGCCGTTTTGACAACCTCAAGACCACTTAATTGCGCCTTAGCCTGTTTGATTTGTTCCACCAGTTGATTGATTTCTGCTTGACTAGCTTGAGATTGAGTAAGAATCGCCTGAGCTGCCATCAATGCAGAATCATAGTTAGATTGATGACTTTGATCATCATTGAAATAACGTGCCTCTGCTTTAATCTGAGTTGCTTCTGTCAATAAATTATGCAGTGTAATTAAGTCGAACTCTTCTAAAGATTCTGCTTTCGGTGCATCATTCGGAACCATGGTCGGCTTAGCTGTACCAACTTTAACAACCTGGGTAACTGGGGATAGGGTCTCCTCATTTGACAACTCTTGACGGTCAATTTCCTGACCATTAGAGCTGTAAATACGTGTCTTAATCGTACGTTCACCTTGAACTCCCGGTGTTACAATGTTACGACTGCCTTGAACAAGTTCGTCCGTTTCTTCTTCACGAACTGCGAAGTTGATTTTATCTACTCGAATTTCGTCAGTGAAGGTTAACGGGTACTCTGGAAGAGATTCTGCTTTCGGTGCATCATTCGGAACCATCGTCGGCTTAGCTGTTCCAACTTTAACAACCTGGGTAATTGGGGATAAGGTCTCCTCATTTGACAACTCTTGACGGTCAATTTCCTGACCATTAGAGCTGTAGATACGTGTCTTAATCGTACGTTCACCTTGAACTCCCGGGGTTACAATGTTACGACTGCCTTGAACAAGTTCGTCCGTTTCTTCTTCACGAACTGCGAAGTTGATTTTATCTACTCGAATTTCGTCAGTGAAGGTTAACGGGTACTCTGGAAGAGATTCTGCTGTCGGTGATTCATTCGGAACCATCGTCGGCTTAGCTGTACCAACTTTAACAAACTGGGTAACTGGAGATAAGGTCTCCTCATTTGACAACTCTTGACGGTCAATTTCCTGACCATTAGAGCT
This sequence comes from Streptococcus sp. D2, assembly GCF_006385825.1. Taxonomy (GTDB): domain Bacteria; phylum Bacillota; class Bacilli; order Lactobacillales; family Streptococcaceae; genus Streptococcus; species Streptococcus shenyangsis. The sequence goes on from NZ_VFSI01000005.1 coordinate 12,756, forward strand.
GTAGATACGTGTCTTAATCGTACGTTCACCTTGAACTCCCGGGGTTACAATGTTACGACTGCCTTGGACAAGTTCGTCCGTTTCTTCTTCACGAACTGCGAAGTTGATTTTATCTACTCGAATTTCGTCGGTGAAGGTTAACGGGTACTCTGGAAGAGATTCTGCTGTCGGTGATTCATTCGGAACCATCGTCGGCTTAGCTGTACCAACTTTAACAACCTGGGTAACTGGAGATAAGGTCTCCTCATTTGACAACTCTTGACGGTCAATTTCCTGACCATTAGAGCTGTAGATACGTGTCTTAATCGTACGTTCACCTTGAACTCCCGGTATTACAATGTTACGACTGCCTTGGACAAGTTCGTCCGTTTCTTCTTCACGAACTGCGAAGTTGATTTTTTCTACTCGAATTTCGTCAGTGAAGGTCAACGGGTACTCTGGAAGAGATTCTACTTTCGGTGCATCATTCGGAACCATCGTCGGCTTAGCTGTACCAACTTTAACAACCTGGGTAACTGGGGATAAGGTCTCCTCATTTGACAACTCTTGTCGGTCAATCTCCTGACCATTAGAGCTGTAGATACGAGTCTTAATCGTACGTTCACCTTGAACTCCCGGGGTTACAATATTACGACTACCTTGAACAAATTCGTCCGTTTCTTCTTCACGAACTGCGAAGTTGATTGTATCTACTCGAATTTCGTCGGTGAAGGTCAACGGGTACTCTGGAAGAGATTCTGCTGTCGGTGATTCTTTCGGAACCATAGTCGGCTTAGCTGTACCAACTTTAACAACCTGGGTAACTGGGGATAAGGTCTCCTCATTTGACAATTCTTGTCGGTCAATCTCCTGACCATTAGAGCTGTAGATACGAGTCTTAATCGTACGTTCACCTTGAACTCCCGGGGTTACAATGTTACGACTGCCTTGGACAAGTTCGTCCGTTTCTTCTTCACGAACTGCGAAGTTGATTGTATCTACTCGAATTTCGTCGGTGAAGGTCAACGGGTACTCTGGAAGAGATTCTGCTGTCGGTGATTCTTTCGGAACCATAGTCGGCTTAGCTGTACCAACTTTAACAACCTGGGTAATTGGTGATAAGGTCTCCTCATTTGACAACTCCTGACGGTCAATTTCCTGGCCATTGGAGCTGTAGATACGAGTCTTAATCGTACGCTCTCCTTGAACTCCCGGGGTTACAATGTTACGACTGCCTTCTGTAATCTCATCTGTATATAGCTCGACGATAGAAAAATCTATCTTTTCTATTTTTATAATGTCATTTATACTAAACTTCAACTCAGGAATTTCATGAACTGGAGCTATATCTGGACTTGTGCCATACTCAGCTAACTCTGGAATTTCGTGAACTGGAGCTGTATCTGGACTTGTGCCATACTCTACTAACTCTGGAATTTCATGAACTGGAGCTGTATCTGGACTTGTGCCATACCCAGCTAACTCTGGAGCCTCGTGAACTGGAGCTGTATCTGGACTTGTGCCATACCCAGCTAACTCTGGAGCCTCGTGAACTGGAGCTGTATCTGGACTTGTGCCATACTCAGCTAACTCTGGAACTTCGTGAACTGGAGCTGTATCTGGACTTGTGCCATACTCAGCTAACTCTGGAATTTCATGAACTGGAGCTGTGTCTGAACTTGTGCCATACTCAGCTAACTCTGGAACTTCGTGAACTGGAGCTGTATCTGGACTTGTGCCATACCCAGCTAACTCTGGAATTTCGTGAACTGGAGCTGTATCTGGACTTGTGCCATACTCTACTAACTCTGGAACTTCGTGAACTGGAGCTGTATCTGGATTGGTGCCATACTCAGCTAACTCTGGAATTTCGTGAACTGGAGCTACGTCCGGACTTGTGCCATACTCAGCTAACTCTGGAATTTCGTGAACTGGAGCTGTATCTGGACTTGTGCCATACTCTACTAACTCTGGAATTTCGTGAACTGGAGCTGTATCTGGACTTGTGCCATACCCAGCTAACTCTGGAGCCTCGTGAACTGGAGCTGTATCTGGACTTGTGCCATACTCAGCTAACTCTGGAACTTCGTGAACTGGAGCTGTATCTGGACTTGTGCCATACTCAGCTAACTCTGGAATTTCATGAACTGGAGCTGTGTCTGAACTTGTGCCATACTCAGCTAACTCTGGAACTTCGTGAACTGGAGCTGTATCTGGACTTGTGCCATACTCGGCTAACTCTGGAATTTCGTGAACTGGAGCTGTATCTGGACTTGTGCCATACTCTACTAACTCTGGAACTTCGTGAACTGGAGCTGTATCTGGACTTGTGCCATACTCAGCTAACTCTGGAATTTCGTGAACTGGAGCTACGTCCGGACTTGTGCCATACTCAGCTAACTCTGGAACTTCGTGAACTGGAGTTGTAGCCGAACTTGTGCCATACTCAGCTAACTCTGGAATTTCGTGAACTGGAGCTGCGTCCGGACTTGTGCCATACTCAGCTAACTCTGGAATTTCGTGAACTGGAGCTGCGTCCGGACTTGTGCCATACTCAGCTAACTCTGGAATTTCGTGAACTGGAGCTGTATCTGGACTTGTGCCATACTCAGCTAACTCTGGAGCCTCGTGAACTGGAGCTGTATCTGGACTTGTGCCATACTCAGCTAACTCTGGAATTTCGTGAACTGGAGCTGTATCTGGACTTGTGCCATACTCTACTAACTCTGGAACTTCGTGAACTGGAGCTGTATCTGGATTGGTGCCATAGTCTACTAATGATTTATTCTTATGAGAAGAAGAAAGGCTATTTCCCCTTTTATCCTCATTCTTTAGATAACCAATATATTCAAAGCCAGCAATATGCAAAGGTTTTGGCAGAGATTCTCCAACACCTAAATTTATACTTTGATTATAAGCAGCAAGCTCAATGTTGGTCACAGCTAAGGCAGTTGGAGATAATAACACAGACCCCATTCCTGTCACCAATAAGATAGACGATAAATGTCTCTTGCCATTCTTAGCCCGAGCAAATATTAACACCAAGAATGTAAAACCCGCAACTGCAAAAATTGACTCCCAGACCCCAGAGTAGCCGGTCTGAGGTAATGCTCCATATCCTAATTTTTGGTCTTTGGGACGATAAACTAAGTAATAGCTTTCTGATATTTCTTCAACATGCTTTGGAATATCTCTGATCAAGATAGACTTCTCTGCTTCAGTTAATTCAGATTCCATTACATAATAGTAGCTCACTTGAGCTGACTGTCCATGTGAAATCTCTGTAGCTTTAACAGGGGATAAATCTCCAGCTATTAGACTGCTAAAAAAGAAGCTTCCAATAGTAGCCGAGACTAATCCAACTGACAATTTTCTAAAAGAAAAACGCTGACGTTTTTCTCCATAAAACCATTGTTTCATTTTAATTTTTTCCTCTTAAATATAATATGCCATACTATCTATTTTACCCAATTATAGTTAATTATTCAAATTTTTGGTCAATTTTTTCAGTTTGAAAATACTTTTAAACAACATAATAGCAAGTTAAAAGCTTTTAAAATTTTCTTAATATAATTGTGAAAATATACAAAATAATGAACTTCTCCACATTGTACAATTTACACTGAATAAACAGAAAAATCAAAGTATATTATATTAAAAAAGTGTTAGAGATTCTTCTTTTTGAAACAAGAGCCAGTATAAATCATGCTTATGTAAGCTTTGAAGACGATTAAGAATTGTTATACTCAATTGTTTTCAACAACCTATCGAAATCGACACAAAAAGTTTGGATTACGAATGAATTTGATTGCTGGCATTATCAACGATGAACTAGGACTTTAGTTTCGCAGAAAGTCTATTAGAAAACGAGCATCTCCAAATGTGGAAATACTCGCTTGCTTTATGTTTAGAGGCCAGTTTTTCCCAGCTTCCAATACTTTTACAGTTGACAAAGATCTCTATATCGAAATCTCCATCATAAAAAATTGTATCAATAGGTAGCATAAAATACTTTGACTACAAATAGGTGGTAAAATTTCTTTTAGCTAGTTAACTTGAAACCTAGCTTTCTTAAATCTACATCTTAATACCAAACACTGACGTCGACACGACCACGGATTCCTTTTAAATATTCAGATGAAGTATATTGCCAACCTTTTGAACCTGAATAATGAGGATTATTCCAATCAAGCGCATCCGTATAGGCTGCAACCCAGTTGACATGTTGTAAAATATCTGGATGATTCAAACGAGTTTGTAAGAGTTGACGATAGCTATAAACTTTCACATTTTGATAACCAGCCTGCTTCATTGTTGCCATATACTTATTGATAATCTTGACCCAAGTTCCAGTCTCACTTGGAGCTCTTTTACTTTTATTGACATACTCCCAGTTCTCAACATCATAGTAGATAGGATAAGACAGGTTCATCTTGTATTTCTTCAAGAGCTCCACAGTCTGCTTGGCATCATTCTCAGCATCGGTCTCATTTTCAGCATAGGTGTAAAGATAGACACCATAAGGAATACCCAAACGATTAAGTTCTTGAATATTATAAGCCAATTCCTTATCTTCTACACCGCTATAACCCAAACGAACAATAACACCATCAACCCCGTTTTCCTGGATAACCTTTTGCCAGTCAGTAATACGGCCATTGTGCTCACTGACATCGATGACCTTTTTAACTTGATCAGTCCCAACTTGTTCTTCACGATGGTTAAAGAAGTAACGGTGGCCATTTCGGTGAACCCAGCCAACATTCAAGTCTTTCTTTTCTTTTAACTCACCTGAGTCAGAAAAAATATAGCGAGTATCATCCATGATTAATTCACCAGTCGCCATAGCACCACTTTCTGTCAAATAGTAGTTACCCTGCCACTCATCTTTAGCCATGTAACCCCACTTCTTGAAATAATACCACTTTCCGTCTACCTTTTGCCACTCTTGATTTGCATAAGAACCATCAGACTTGAGATAGAAGTAAGACGAATAGGCTGGATCATAAAGCCATTCATTTTGCATCATGGCACCTTGACCATTCAAGAAATAATTTCCCTGCCATTGGCTTTTAGCTAAATAGCCCCATTTCTTAAAATAGTGCCATTTACCTCCAACAGCGTGCCATTCCTGGTTAGCATAAGAACCATCGGACTTCAAATAAAACCAATTCTTATAGGCGTCATCATAAACCCATTCATTTTTGGCCATATAACCGCCTGATTTCAAGTAGTAATTACCCTGCCACTCATTTTGAGCATAACGACCGTCTGACTTAATATAAAACCAAGCCTTATAGTAGTTATCAAAAATCCACTCACTCTTGGCTTTAGAACCATCAGCCTTTACATAATAATCCCCATCCCAGTGGGCAGACGAATTGGTTTTTACTCCTTCGCTCGTTTGAGTTTTATTAGAAGACTGATGTTGCTCTGAACTACTTGAAACTGTCGTTGTATCCTGCGAAGTTTTTGAAACTTCGGTTTCATTCGCAACGACATGGTTAGTTGCCAACCCGAGTAAACAGAGACTTGCTAATCCAATTTTTCCAATCTTTGTTTTCAATCTTTTCTCTCCTATAAAAAATGGAACAGACATCTGAATGCTGTTCCACCTAGCTTTTGCTACTGATTATTTTACAAAGTCAAGCAAAGCCAAGAAGCTTTCTGCTTCAAGTGACGCACCACCTACAAGGGCACCGTCAACGTCTGGGCAAGCCATGTATGAAGCAACGTTTTCAGGTTTAACAGAACCACCGTATTGAACACGAACCTTGTCTGCAACTTCTTGACCGAAGTCAGCAGCTACAACGTCACGAACAACTTTACACATTTTTTGTGCGTCGTCTTGTGAAGCTGATTTACCAGTACCGATAGCCCAAATTGGCTCGTAAGCGATAACTGATGCCGCAACTTGTTCAGCAGTCAATCCAGCCAATGCAGCAGATACTTGAGCACCTACAAATTCAGCAGCTTTACCAGCTTCGTAAGTTTCAAGTGACTCACCACAACAGATGATTGGAAGCATACCGTTTGCAAAGATTGCTTTTGCTTTTTTGTTGATATCTTCGTCAGTTTCATGGAAGTAGTCACGGCGTTCTGAGTGACCGATAACAACGTAGTCAGTACCGATTTCTTTCAAAACTTGTGGGCTTGTTTCACCAGTGAAAGCACCTGCATTTTCAAAGTAGCAGTTTTGAGCAGCAACTTTAAGGTTTGAACCTTTAGCAGCAGCAAGAACAGTTATCAAATCAAGAGCTGGAGCTGCGATACCTGCTTCAACAAGATCTGATGAAGGAAGTTTTGATGCAACTGCTTCAACGAATGCTTTAGCTTCTTCTGGATTTTTGTTCATTTTCCAGTTACCAGCGATAAATGGTTTACGTGACATTTCACATACCTCTTTTTTCAATTTATTTTCTATTTATTTTATCACAATTAGACACAGCTTGCAAATCTTACTCAAATTTCAAGCCTGCTGACATGGATTAATCCTTCCAGAGATCCATAGCATTTCTGAAATCTGCAGATACCTGTGTCAACTGAGGATTGCTTGCTTCTCTCTCTGCCCGCTTAGCCTCAATTTGAGCCACACTTTTGATACCTTCATGGCGCCAGTTTCTCAAAATAGCCTGAATGTACTTCCAGTTTGGTTTCCCATTCAAAACAGCTTCACGAAGAGCTTCCTTAATCAAGTCAGCACTGGTTCCATCTTCCTTTAGTGTCTTAGTCAAATCCTCAATCTCAAAAGGTGTCAACAAGCGTCCCAACTCCTGCTGGAAGGTTTCTACCAAATCCTTGAGCTGATTTTGAGGTGTCAACTTGTCTGAACTTGAATGAGCAACTCCAAGCAAGTCATCCAAACGTTCCAAAGCCAAGCTAGCATCAAAAAGCAATTCGATTTCACCATTCAATTCGATGGTTCGATACTGAAGCAGTCCCCTCTCTGTCAGATTGGAAATAGCCTGATTGACATCCGAAATTTCCTTGCCAATCCTGTCAGCAATCTGGCTTGGCGACATTTCTTCCAAACCTGTCGTATTTTGCAAATAGAAAAATTGCCAGACCAGAAAATCGTCGCTAGAAGGAAAGAGTTCCTTAAAATACAAGAGCAGGGCACTCGGTAAAACCAAGTTCCCTGATTTAAAAGCGTCTAAATATGTCATAAATCCTCTTATAAATATCCAAATGCGGATGCATCATCTTGAATTTTTCTCCAGTCAAAAGGCGTTTCCTGATAGACCGCATAGTTTACCCAGTTACTGAAAAAGAGGGCTGCTGACGAAGACCAACAAAGACAAGGTGTCTGATTAACATCATCATCCTTAAAGTAATTTTCTGGAATATGTGGGTCGAAACCTGCATCACAATCCCTAAAATACTCTTTTGCCAGGGTATCACGGTCATATTCCAAATGCCCAAAACTATAAATTTCTCGTAAATCACGACTTGCCAAAATCGAAACACCAACCTGAGGGCCCTCTGATAAAATCTCGAGATTTGTCTTATTTAAGACCTCTTCCTTAGAAATCTCCGTGTGTCGAGAATGAGGGGATACATAGCTATCATCAAAGCCTCTAAAGAGAAGGTGCCCTTCCTTTAAAGTGTCCTGAGGATAGATACCCGATAACTTACTGTCCATCTGGTGTTTTTCCACTCCATAGCGTAGATAAAGACCAGCCTGAGCCCCCCAACAGATATGAAGGGTCGAATAAACATGGGTCTTGGACCACTCAAGCACCCGACTAAATTCCTCCCAATAGTCCACTTCCTCAAATGGTAAATGCTCAACTGGGGCCCCAGTAATAATCATCCCATCAAAATACTCATCCTTGACTTCAGGAAAAGTTTTATAAAAGGTCTCCATGTGCTCTGAACGAGTCGTTTTAGAACGATGGCTCTCCATATAGAGAAAATCAATATCCAGTTGCAGGGGCGTATTAGCCAAATGGCGCAACAACTGGGTTTCTGTGACCATTTTCTGTGGCATGAGATTTAAAATTAAAATCTTCAAGGGACGGATATCTTGGTGGGCCGCACGTTGATCATCCATGACAAAGATATTCTCTGTCCGTAAAATCTCAACAGCTGGCAATTTTTTATCAATTCGAATCGGCATAACCTTCTCCTAACTGTATTCTTTCAGGAATAATTGCATATGTTTGAAGCCAAATCTCAAACACCTAGTCCTTTTATTATACTGCAAGAAGATATAGTTTTCAATTATAGTTTTTCTCTAACTAGCTATAGTCTATTTTTATATCCTAATGTAGAGAAAACAGCCCTAGGGACTGTTTTTCATTAATAATGCATAAGAACTTTGTAATCGTAGTCACCGATTTTTTCACGGCCGTTCAATTCATCCAATTCAACAAGGAAGGCACAACCTGCCACAACACCGCCAAGTTTTTCAATCATCTCGATGGTTGCCTTAACAGTTCCACCTGTTGCTAAGAGGTCATCTACGATAAGAACACGTTGACCTGGCTTGATGGCATCCGCGTGCATAGTCAAGGTATCAACACCGTACTCTTTTTCATAGTCAGCAGAAATAACTTCGCGTGGCAATTTTCCTGGCTTACGAACAGGCGCAAAACCAATTCCCAACTCAAAGGCAACTGGACAACCCACGATAAATCCACGAGCCTCAGGCCCTACGATCATATCAATTTTCTTGTCAGTAGCATATTGAACGATTTCACGAACAGCATAGCTATAAGCATTCCCATCAGCCATCAAAGGACTGATATCACGGAAGGTAATCCCTTCCTTTGGATAATTTTCAATTGTTGCAATGTAATCTTTTAAATTCATCTTTTTCTTTCTTTCAAAGTTTTCTACTCCCTATTATACCATATTTTCTAGTAAAGAAGGAAGAGAAAACAGTATTTCATTTGCTACTCACCCTATAAGCCAAATAAGACAATCATTTTATAGAGACTATAACTTACATACAAAAACGAGCACTTTCGTACTCGTCCTCTGATATAAACTACTGATTAAAGTGAGTTAACGTCAACCTTGATACCAACACCTTGAGTAGTTGTGATTGTCAAGCTTGTTACGTAAGTTCCTTTAGCAGTAGCTGGTTTAGCTTTTTGGATTGTTTCGTTAAATGCTTTGAAGTTTTCAACCAACTTGTCAGCTTCAAATGAAACTTTACCGATGATCGCTTGTACGATACCTGCACGGTCCGCACGGTAAGTGATTTTACCACCTTTAGACTCTTCAACTGCTTTAGCAACATCCATTGTTACAGTACCAGTTTTAGGGTTTGGCATCAAGTTACGTGGTCCAAGGACACGTCCAAGACGTCCAACAAGAGCCATCATGTCAGGTGTTGCGATAACTACGTCGAAGTCCAACCAACCGTCGTTGATTTTAGCAACAAGGTCGTCTTCACCAACGAAGTCTGCACCAGCAGCTTTTGCTTCTTCAGCTTTTGCACCACGTGCAAATACAAGAACGCGAGCTGTTTTACCAGTACCGTTTGGCAATACCATTGCTCCACGGATTTGTTGGTCAGCTTTTTTAACGTCAATGTTCAAGTTGTAAGCAACTTCTACAGTTGCATCGAATTTTGCAAAGTTAGTTTCTTTTGCAAGAGCTACAGCTTCTTCAACGCTGTATGCTTTTGTGCTGTCGATCTTCTCAAGAGCAGCACGAAGTTGTTTGCTTTTTTTAGCCATTTTCTATTCTCCTTGTAAGTGGTTCAATCGATTTTCATCTCCCACGTCACTTCTCGAAATGATGAAGTCTTGCGGGTTATATAGGGATGTTATTGATTAGTCAACAACAGTGAATCCCATAGAACGAGCAGTACCTTCGATCATACGCATTGCAGACTCTACGTTTGCTGCGTTCAAATCTGGCATCTTAGTTTCTGCAATTTCTTGTACTTGCGCACGAGTAACTGTAGCAACTTTAGTTTTGTTAGGTGTCCCTGATCCTTTTTCAACACCTGCAGCTTTTTTCAAAAGAACAGCAGCTGGTGGTGTTTTTGTAACGAAAGTAAATGATTTGTCTTCGTATACTGAGATAACAACTGGAATGATCATACCAGCTTGGTCAGCAGTACGAGCGTTGAACTCTTTTGTGAATCCCATGATGTTGATACCAGCTTGACCAAGAGCAGGTCCAACCGGTGGAGCTGGTGTAGCTTTACCAGCAGGGATTTGCAATTTTACAAGTTTTTCGACTTTTTTAGCCATTTTTAAATCCTCCTTTGTGGTTTTGGCGGTAATTAAATATTTTTACCTCCCACAAGTATGCTTTTCACATACCCATCTATTATACACTATTTATCTAGAATTGCAAGAGAAAAGTTTATTTTTTAATCGACGTAATCTCCGCCTTCAAAGCCGTAATACTCTTCCAAACTGAGACCACTTGCAGCTATTTCTTTTGCTTCTTTTCCAACATAACGAAGATGCCATTCTTCAGCCATATAGCCTGTTTCCTTTTCCTTGCCTTTGAGATAACGGACAACAAAGCCATAATCAGCCGCATGGTCCAAGAGCCACTGGGCCGCTTTTTCTTCTGTCACCAAATCACCATTTGTCCCAATCACATCAAAAGCCAAGCCTGTCTGGTGCTCGCTATAGCCAGGACGGGCAGAATAACGGTCGGCAGCTTCTTTCCCATCTTGATTGACATAATCTTGATAGAGCTTGGTCTGAGTTTCATAACTTCTAAAGCCACTGTAATGATCGCTAATGGGGAAACCTGCCTCTTGCATAGCTCTGATGAGTTTGACCAACTCTGCCTTGGCTGTTGGATTTTCCCCTGGATTGTAGTCTTTCGACAATGGATAGTGTTTATTGGCTACGATGATTTCATCGTATTTTCCTTGAATGCTATAGTAGTCTCCTTTATTGACCACTTCCGCTTTTTTCTGGGAAGCTCCTTGAGATTTACTGTCGACTGTTCCATCAGCTTTAGCTGTTTGTTCTGTCTTAGCTGCGCCATCTTCATTTTTTGCTTTTTCTTGTGAACAAGCTGCTAGACTCAAGACTAGCAAAGCTGTCAAGACAAGGTATCTTTTTTTCATTTCTACTCCTTTATTTCTAATAGTTTATCTACTTCTAACGATAAACATTCGACTAATCTTTTAATCTCATCCGGTTTTGCTTGACAGGTTTCTGCTGTCATTTCTTCAAAGGGAACCCACCAGACTGGACCACGTCCCTTGAGACCGTGACCATTCATATCACCTCTTCGTCTAGGAAACAGATGCCAATGAAGATGGGCATCGCCATTTCCTAGCAGTTCGATATTCATTTTCTCGGCAGCAAAGGCCTTGGCAACTGCCTCTTGGACTAAACTCATTTCTTCTAGAAAACGGAGTCTCATTTCCTTTTCTAAATGGTGCAATTCCGTGACGTGTTCCTTGGCTAGAAAGAGACTATAGCCTGAAAAATACTGGTGATCTCCAATCACAAGATAGCCTGTTTCCAACTCTTTGACAAAGTAAGGATTGTCCCCAGCTTTAATGAGCTCAATTCTCTGGCAAATAAGGCACATATTAGTCTACCAACCCGCTCTTAAGGTAAGCATCAACCATACGCTCTGTTGCGACCACCGAGTCAATATGAGTGCGTTCATATGAATGGCTAGACTCGATACCAGCACCGAGAAGGGCGTGTTTGACTTCTGCACCTGCAGACATAGCTGCCGAAGCGTCCGAACCATAAAATGGATAGATGTCCAGCTTAAATGGAATATCTTGCTCTTTAGCCAAGGCAACCAAATGTTGACGGAAGTCATAGTGATAAGGTCCTGAAGCATCCTTGACACAGATAGACACTGTGTACTCATCTGTTTGCTGATCATCCCCCATAGCTCCCATATCCACAGCCAGATATTCTACTACCTGAGCAGGAATATTAGAGTTAGCACCATGCCCCACTTCTTCAAAGACTGAAAAAGCAAAATGGGTTGTTACTGGCAATTCAATCTTCTCTTCCTTATAAATGCGAAGTAGGTTAAGCAAAATCGCTGCGCTGACCTTATCGTCCAAATGACGAGACTTGATAAATCCTGTCTCTGTCACGACAGTTCGTGGGTCAAAGCTGATAAAATCACCAACCTCAATCCCCAAGGCACGAGTTTCTTTTTCATTGGTCACTTTTGCATCCAAACGCACTTCCATATTGTCCTGGGTGCGTTCTGCAGTTCCTGCATCCTTGTAGACATGGCAAGAAGTTTGGTGGATGAGGATGGTGCCTGATAGCTTTTGATCTGTACTAGCCACATGAACGGTACAGTTTTCTCCTTCAATCATATTCCAAGGAAAACCACCGATACGGTCCAATTTGAGACGGCCGTCTGGTTTGACAGCGCGGACAATGGCACCAAGCGTATCCACATGGGCAGTCACATAGCGGTGTTCTTCATCATTTTGACCTTTGATGGTCACATTGACACCACCCTTGGCTGTGCGAACCGGCTGGTAACCAAAACCTTCTAAAGTCTTGACTAAATAGTCCGAAATTTCACGAGTAAAACCCGTTGGCGACGCAATGGCTGTCAGTCCTTTGATATATTCTACTGTTTGATTCATTTCTTCACCTCTTTTGCTACCTATTATAACACATTTATCATCGGATAAAAAAAGAAAATCACTCCTGTAGACTTGGCTACAAAAGTGATTTTAGTGATTATTCCATTTCAAAAACATCGCTTTCTTGCTTGTTTGGTAGAACCAATGAGAGCAAGATTCCGACAATGGCTGGCACCAACCATGGGAGAGATGCTTTAGCAAAAGGAAGAGCGTTAACAAGGTTTGCAAGAAACTCAACCTTAAACGAGCTTCCTAGTACGCTTGCAATGGCAATAGCTGTAACCACAGCAATTGTCAACTGCATACCTGGTTTTGAAAGAGCCACAAATTTATTCACAATGACAATCATAACGATGGCAATGGTGATTGGGTACAAGATAACCAGTACAGGAATTGAGTACTTGATAATCGCATCAAGACCCAAATTAGCAATGGCAAATCCAATCAAGGTAAAGGCTGTCGCATAAACCTTGTAGCTGATTTGTGGGAAGCGCTCATTAAAGAACTCAGCAGTTGACACAATCAAACCAACTGTAGTTGTGAAGCAGGTTACAGTAACCATAGCTGCAAGGAAGATTTGAGCTGTTGAACCAAAGATTTCTTGAGTTGCTTGTGACAAGATGTAAACACCTGGTGTTCCACCCTTCATCGCTTCAGCTGGTACTGGGAAATGATTTCCAAGGAAACCTAAACCGATGTAAAGAGCGCTGAAAGCAAGGGCTACAACGATACCAACAACCCAAATAGTTGAAATGTATTCTTTCTTACTTGAAAATCCAAGTTGTTTCAAGGTTTGAACTGCGATTACACTGAAGGCAACCGAAGCAAGGGCATCCAAGGTATTATAACCTTCTAGGAAACCTGTACCAAAGGCAGAAGCTTGATAAGCAGCTGAAGCAGCTTGAGGACTTGTTCCACCGTATTTGATAGCTCCTAAAACAACCAAGATAACAATCAAGATTGCAAAGACTGGTGTTAAAATACGGCCGATACGGTCCAAGATTTTTGATGGATTAAGCGAGATTAAATACGCTGCCGCAAAATAAAGAAGGGTAAAGACAATCAAGCCAAGTCCTTTATTTGCATCCGATAAAAGGGGGCTAATCCCTACTTCGTAAGCTGTTGTAGCAGTACGTGGGATAGCAAAGAATGGACCGATTGACAAGTAAAGAACTGAGAGGTAAAGAGTCGCAAACCAAGGCGCTATCTTCGTTGAAATCTCGTAGATATATCCTTTAGGATTTAGCGTTCCAATAATAAGGGTCAAGACGGCGATACCGACGCCTGAAAAGACAAAACCTGCGATAGCAGGAAGAAAATGTTCTCCAGATAGAGCACCCAGAGAAGGCGGAAAAATCAAGTTCCCCGCACCAAAAAATATTCCAAACAGGAGTAAACCTGTTAGGGCACCTTTTTTAGCCATGTAAATCTCCTTCATATTTATAAAATACTGACCTAGTATATCATGAATAGGAGTATGAAAAAAGCTTCACGAAGTAAATATTGAATGTTTTCAAGATTCACAAAAATAAGAATTATCTAAAAATAACATTCTCCTACCTAGATCACACCAAGTAGGAGAAAATTCTAATGTTCAAAGTTCTTCAAAGGCAGTCATACCACCTTGGACATTGATAACCTCATAACCTTGTTCAGCTAGGAATTGGCAAGCACGCGCCGATCTCATCCCAGATTTACAAATGACATAATGCAACTGGTTCTTGTCCAACTGATTATAGCTATCAGCTAACTGACTCAGCGGTAGGTTGTGGGCACCTTCTAGATGAAGAGCTTCAAACTCATCCACTTCTCTCACGTCCACTAGAGAAGGTTGGTCGTTTTGGTAAAGCTGGTAAAATGCGTCAAAGCTAATTTCTTTCATTCTTTTTCTCCTAATACTCTTCGAAAATGGTTTTAATTCTTTTTTTCAAGTCTGGCACCACTTCTAACTCAAACCAAGGATTTTTGGCCATCCAGATTTGATTTCGAGGTGAAGGGTGAACTAATGGAAAATAGGCTGGTAAGTAATTCTGGTAATGTTTTACCCGTTCTGTCACCTTGCCACTGATTTTTTCCTGTAAATAGTAGGCTTGAGCATATTGCCCAATCAAAAGGGTTAACTGAATATCTGGTAATTCTTGCAAGAGCTGCGGGTGCCATTTTTCAGCAAAACCTGCTCGCGGTGGCAAATCACCTGACTTGCCATGCCCTGGAAAGTAGAAATCCATGGGTAAAACCGCAAAACAACCTGAATTGTAAAAGGTATCTTCATCTACACCTAGCCAGTCTCTCAGGCGGTCACCACTTTTGTCCTTCCAGTAAAGCCCTGCTTCTTGGGTTTTAAGTCCCGGTGCCTGACCGACGATATTGATGCGAGCAGTCTTTGGCGCTGCAAAGAGAGGCTCTATTCCGCGCTCGGTATAGCTGGCATTCTGCGGATCCGCCATGATAGCCTGCTTTATTCTTTCGATTTGAGACATCTACTTTCCCTCCAAAAAGAAGTCTAAGCATAGCATCTCAGACTTCTATCGTTTTATTTGATCAATTCATAAATAGCTTCGGCATAGATTGCTGCTGCTCGGAAAAGATCATCCAAGGCGATAAATTCATTGGCTTGGTGCATGGTGTCAATTGAGTCTGGGAACATGGCACCATAGGCAACTCCGCGTTCTAACAAGCGACCAAAGGTTCCACCACCGATAACTTGCTCATGACCTTGAAGACCAGTTTGTTTTTCATAGACATTCAACAAGGTTTGTACAAGTGGATCTTCCATTGGCACATAGTGAGGGGTATGACCGTGTTCAGAAAGGCTAACAGAAGCAACTGGCAAGTTTTCAAGGATTAACTTGATTTGCTCTGGACTTGTTCCTTTTGGATAGCGAATATTAAGGGCAATGGTATTATCAGCGCTTGTCTCATCGAAGCGGAAGACACCCGCATTCATAGAAAGGGCACCCATCTTTTCATCCACATGAGCAATCTTAAGACTTTCACCCTCATGGTCGTTCAAAAGAATCTTACCAGCGATATCAAGGTAATCTTTTGCAGGTCCTGCAAAGTCAAACTGGCTGAGGAAGAGGGCTAGGTAAGTCGCACCATTGACACCTGAAGCAGGCATAGCACCATGGGCTGATTTACCGATGATCGTCACCTTGTATTGACCATTTTCTTCTTGAAGTTCTCCTCTAAGTTTGTGTTCTGCAACAAAGGCATCTAGTTTAGCTTGCAAGTCAGCCAAATCACCTGAAACGACCGCTGTTGCTGATTCTGGTACCATGTTTTCACGCAAACCACCTGTAAAACTGTGAAGACGGGCAGCACCTGCATTTTCACCTGCAAAGTGGAGATATTCTGTAATATTTCCTTTTTCACCGTTGATGATAGGGAACTCAGCATCAGGAGAGAAACCAAAGTCTGGCTTCGCAAGTCCTACGTGCTCGAAGTAGTAGTCCATGTCTGCCCAGCCCGATTCTTCGTCTGTTCCGACGATGAAGCGAACTTTTTTAGAAGTTGGAAGGCCCAATTCTTTGATGATTTTCAAACCATAGTAACAAGCTGTTGTAGGTCCCTTGTCATCAGAAGCTCCACGCGCGTAGAGGCGACCGTCTTTGATAGTTGGTGTATAAGGATCCGTGTTCCAACCGCTACCAGCTGGCACCACGTCCATGTGGGCAAAGATTCCGAGAACTTCTTCTCCATCACCAAACTCGAAGTGTCCTGCATAGTTATCAACATTTTTAGTTGGATAGCCATCGCGGTCTGCGATTTCAAGGAATTTTTCTAAGGCTTTTACTGGACCAGGCCCAAATGGATGCTGGGCATCAGCCTTGCTGTCATCACGTTCTGAGTTGATTTCCAAAAGGCTAAACAAGTCAGCCAAGAGGTCTTCTTTGCGTTTTTCTACTTCTGCTGTAAAATCAATTGCTGTCATATTATCTTCCTTCTATCTTTTCTCGATGATTTCATCTACTGGCAAGCGGTAGCTTGGTTCCAATTTTTCATCTGTGTAACCCACTGTAATCAAGAGTTCTGGACGGAAACGGTCTTCGATATCCAAAACTTCGTTGACTTTTGATTTGTCAAATCCAAGAATCATATTTGATCCAATTCCTTGGTCTGTAAGAGCGAGAATCAAGTTCATGGCAACCAAACCTGCATTGAGGGCCAGGTAGTCGCTGACTTGTTGTTCATTGTAGCGTGCAAATTCAGCTGGCAAATTTTTCATGAAGTATTGAAGTTGTTCTTCTGAGAAATTGTTAGCACCACCAACTCGGGCAATCTTACGAGCACGTTTGGCAAGGTCTGTATCCGTAAACAGGGCAATGGTTACAGGCGCTGATGATACCTGCTCAAAGTTGGAACCGTAAGCCAATTTTGCCAGTTCAGCATTTTTCTCACGAACCACCACAAATTTCCAAGGCTGGCTGTTGTGGGCACTTGGAGCCAAGGTTGCAATTTCGATAGCCGTACGCACATCTTTGGGATCCACTTGCTTATCAGTGAAATGCTTGGTCGCATGACGTTTTTTATTTAATTCAAGAAATTTCATAATCGATTTCCTTTTCTAATTCTACTGCTTCCATTCTACCATAATTTGAAAGAGCTTGCAGGGATTTTTCATGATTAAGTTTTTTTTATCACAGCCATAAAAAATATATATTGGTTCATCGGGAAAGTTTCTGATAAACTAGCAGATAACTTACATTTGAATGGAGACATTATGAAAAAATTTAGCCTATTACTTGCTTTCCTTCCATTATTGGTTTCCTGTGGAAATCAAGCTACACCTAAAGAAACCAGCTCTCAAAAGACAATCGTCGTTGCTACAGCTGGTGATGTGCCGCCATTTGACTACGAAGACAAGGGAAATCTGACAGGCTTCGACATCGAAGTTCTAAAAGCAGTAGATGAAAAACTCAGCGACTATGAGATTCAATTCCAAAGAACTGCTTGGGAGAGTATCTTCCCAGGACTTGATTCTGGTCACTATCAGGCTGCAGCTAATAACTTGAGTTATACAAAAGAGCGTGCTGAAAAATACCTTTACTCACTCCCAATTTCCAACAATCCCCTCGTCCTTGTCAGCAACAAGAAAAAGCCTCTGACTTCACTTGACCAAATTGCTAGTAAAACAACGCAAGAGGATACTGGAACTTCAAACGCTCAATTCATCAATAACTGGAATCAAAAACACACTGACAATCCCGCTACAATTGATTTTTCTGGTGAGGATATCGGTAAACGAATCCTAGACCTCTCTAACGGTGAATTTGATTTCCTAGTCTTTGACAAGGTATCGGTTCAAAAGATTATCAAGGACCGTGGCTTAGATCTCTCAGTCGTTGATTTACCTTCTGCCGACAGCCCCAACAACTATATCGTTTTCTCAAGCGACCAAAAAGAGTTTAAAGAGAAATTTGATAAAGCGCTCAAAGAACTCTATCAAGACGGAACACTTGAAAAACTCAGCAATACCTATCTAGGTGGCTCTTA
This sequence comes from Streptococcus sp. D2, assembly GCF_006385825.1. Taxonomy (GTDB): domain Bacteria; phylum Bacillota; class Bacilli; order Lactobacillales; family Streptococcaceae; genus Streptococcus; species Streptococcus shenyangsis. The sequence goes on from NZ_VFSI01000005.1 coordinate 30,793, forward strand.
CCTCCCAGATAAATCTCAGTTACAATAAGATATATAAAAGCGATTGGAGCAGCCAATCGCTTTTTTAGTTTGCATTGGTTATTTTAGGAAACTCTTACAAAAAATCAAAATAATCCTTCACATCCTCTACATACCCATGCTTTTCTATTAAGCTGGCTAAGAGTTCCAGATTGTGTCCCTGATAGTTATCTTCACGACGTAGTTCTTCATACATTTCGATAAAGGGAAGCCCCTTGGATTTGGCCAATTCTAACTCCGCTTCATAATCATAAGCGACTTTACGAAATTGGATATTTACCAATTCCCCATCTTCAATCTCTATCACGGCATACTGGGCACGGTGATTTTTTAACTTTTCCCAATTAAAATAGGGCATACCAATCGAACCTGGATTGATAATTTGTTGCCCTTGACTGCCATAACGAAGCAATTGCTTGTGAACATGACCATAGACTGCCACGTCGGTTTCCGCATCTAGCAGTTGATCAAATTTCTCTGTATCATTCTCAACTAGCAAGTCACCACCATAGTTCTTATTTGGCAAATTATGAGAAAGAGAAAAGCGCAGTCCGTCAACTTCTTTCTTTTCTAGCAAAGGTAAGCTTCGTAACCAGACAATCGTTGCAGGATCCATTCGCTCCATCAAAAACTGGGTCAATCGCATGAGCTGGATTTCTTGTGGATGTTCCAAACCATATTCGCCATCCAAGGCCTCAAGGACACAATCATCCCAATTACCTCGAACACTTGCCGTTATAGGAAGTCCCTTCAGCAGAGCGACCAGATCATTTGCGCCTGGACCAGGAAGAAAAATATCTCCCAGAAGCCAGTATTCACTGACTTCTTGATTTTTAGCATCTGCAATCACTGCTTCTAAGGCCGTCGCATTGCCATGAATATCTGATAAAATTGCGATTTTATAGTTCATGATGGTTTCCTTCCGTTTGGCAATCTACTCTTTCTTCCGCCACTTGAACCAATTCCACTTCTTCCTGCGGATTCAACTTCCTCTGCACAGCCTCTGCAACCGCTCTAGGTACTCCAACTTCGACAATCTCATCCACACTGGCTTCCTTGATTTTAGTGAGAGACTTGAAATGTTTCATGAGATTCTGTTTGCGTTTAGGCCCCAGACCTTCAATCCCATCCAGTTGTGATGAAAAGGAATTTTTGGAGCGCAGTTGGCGGTGGAAAGTAATGGCAAAGCGGTGGACCTCATCTTGGATGCGTTGAAGGAGGAAAAATTCCTGAGAATTTCTAGACAACTCCACCACCTCAAGCGGATCTCCAAAGAGCAATTCATGGGTTTGGTGCTTATCATTCTTTTGCAGACCTGCAATGGGTATATCCAAGCCCAGTTCCTCTTGGATGACTTGCTTGGCGATATTGACCTGACCTTGTCCTCCATCAATGACAATCAAATCTGGAGGAGTCAAACCGTCACGCTGTACTCGACCATAGCGTCTGCGGATAACCTCTCGCATACTAGCATAGTCGTCTGGCCCGACTACGGTTTTTATCTTGTACTTACGGTAATCCTTCTTACTGGGTTTTCCATTGACAAAGACTACCATGGCTGAAACAGGACTAGTTCCCATGATATTAGAGTTATCGAAGGACTCGATACGAACTGGGGTTGGGATTTGAAGCAAGCGTCCCAGATTTTCAATAGCCCCTTGGGTCTTTTCGACAGATTTCTCTAGCAGATTAAATTTCTGCTCTAGACTGACTCGAGCATTCTTTATAGCCAAATTGACCAGTTGCTTTTTCTCTCCACGTTGAGGCTTAAGAATCTTGGTGTCTACCAAAGCCTTGACAGCTTCTTCGTCAATATCCTGCGGAATCAGTACCTCATTGGGAACCAGGTGAGATTTTTCTTGATAGAACTGTCCCACATAGGTCAAGAAATCTTCGTCTGGATCATTGTAATAGGGGAAAAGATTGACATCGCGCTCAATGAGTTTTCCCTGACGGACAAAGAAAACCTGAACACACATCCAACCCTTGTCCACATAGTAGCCAAAGACATCACGATTCTGGAGATCCTTAGCCATGACCCGTTGCTTGGTTCGAAGCGTTCCAATAGCCTGAATCAGGTCACGGTATTCCGCTGCACGTTCAAATTCCATAGTCTGGACTGCCGCTGCCATTTTTCCCTTAAGAGCATCAATGATTTTGTCATCCTGCCCTTTCAGAAAATCAGAAACCTCCTGAGCCATAGATTTGAAGTAGGCCTCATCCTTCTTACAGATGGTATGGGCCATACATTGACCGATATGGTAGTAAAAACAGACCTTAGACGGTGGATTGGTACACTTACGAAAAGGGAAAATCCGATCCAGCAACCGCTTGATTTCATTGGCTGCCCCCACATCTGGATAAGGGCCAAAGTAGAGACCTCCGTCCTTTTTGACCTGACGAGTGATAATCAAACGAGGATAGCGCTCATTGGTGATTTTGATGAAAGGATAGGACTTATCATCCTTGAGCATGATATTGTATTTGGGCTTATTTTCCTTGATCAGGTTGATTTCTAGGAGAAGTGCCTCAATATTGGACTCCGTAACAATAAATTCAAAATCCACAATTTCAGACACCAAGGCCTCTGTTTTTGTATCGTGACTCCCACGGAAATAAGACCTCACGCGGTTACGTAGATTTTTAGCCTTTCCTACATAGATAATCGTACCGTTTTTATCCTTGTGAATGTAGCAACCAGGGCTGGTAGGCAAGAGCTCCAGTTTTGATTTAATCAAGTTATTCATAGTTCCATTATAGCAAAAAAGTAGGGAAAGATAGTCCCCTACTCATTGGTCTCATATAATTTTCGAAGGTTTTCAACATCCTCTTTCTGGATACCATAAAAAGAACCTGCTGGTTGCATCACAGACTTCTCATCTGTATGGTCCAAGCCAATAGCATGCCCCAACTCATGTTCTGCCGTATGGACAAGGCGCTCATAGGAATAGCCATAGTCAGGATTGGACAGATAATAATGATTCAACCGCACCGTGACAGACAAGAATTGTCCTGTTAAGAAGTTGGTTTGACTTTCCGCCTCTCCTGCCACAGGAGTGTTTCCATCGTTCATCTCCGTAGCCGTAATATCTGCCTTGCTGACCTCAGTCACGAGTTCAAAATTAAAAGCACCAGTTTGATTCCAATTCTGAATCGCTTCTAAATACGCCTCTTGAAAGCGTGAATTCATCTGGGGATCCAAGTAAATACGAGCAGAAGCCTGTGACCACCTTCCTTCAGAATGTTGGTGGCTATCAGTCTGGTTCAACTTAGGCAGTTGCCCTGTTCTTTCCCATTGGTCGATACTTTGTTGACCAATTTTTACCGACCGCTCTGCTTGCTTTAGCGCTCCTTGAAAATCCCCGTTCAGATACCAGAGAAAACCAAAAGCAAGAGCGCATAAGAGAACAACTATCCAAACCAGGCGCCAAAACAAACGCCACACAAAAGAAAAGAAAGCCCCTATCAAACGAAAAAGCCAACGCATATCTCTCCACCTTTCTAGCAAATAAAGTCTATTTTACTAAAACAAGCTGAAAGAAAGCTAAATACTGGCTTTTTCATCTTAACGTCCTAATATTTTTTTGAATAACTGAATAGCTTTGTATTTTAAAGGTGATGGATGGTAACGGAAAGTACCCGCTTTGCGTACAATATAGCCATTAAAATTTTGTTTAAAACGCAAAACACCATCACTACCATCAAAAATCCCTTGAATACCTAGGAAGTTGTATTTAGGTATTCCACGTTTTATACTTTCCAACATAACATATTTTTGAAGTAGCGCAGGGGCATAGAACTTATTAAATTCAGTGTAGGAACCACTAAAGAGGTAAGTCGTTTCCTGAGGCATATAAACAAATAAACTCCCGGCTAAAACAATATCTTCTTCTCCATATTTTTCAATCAAGTCTCTCGCTTCTGCTTTTCGAACTTCAAAAGTTTCAAATTGACTAGAATATTCTCTCAGTTGATTTTGTTTTTTCTCAGAATGAGGATTTTTACTCAAATCAAGTCGCAACTTGTCCAAGATTTCTTCTAGTTTACTTTGTTCACCTTGCAATTTGCTCATATACTCCGAAAAATTTAAGCTTGCTATGAGAAACTCCGCCTGTTCTCCAAATGAATCATAAAAGTGCTCATAATATTCTAAACTTTTATCACTATATTCTCTACGTTCAGAGGTTTCTTTTGTTATATTCTTAAAAATCGATAATTCTTCACGTTTTAACTTTTTCAACCGAATGCCAAACGTTTCAGCCTTTTTCACCAAGGGTTTGCCCTTTTTGCTAAAACTTTTAAGCAAATTCTTTTCAGTTAATTCAGTCAAATCTTTATAGTATAACCAATCTGGTTCTCCACCTGGATAACCCATTGTCAATCCATCAAATTGATAACCTAAATCAGTTAAACCTTGAATGATACTTTTTTTCTCAGCATCTATTGGATTACCTTCACTATCAAAAGTTTGATACGTTTCATAAGGTTTTACAAGCAACTCTAATACACCATTTTGCTTAGCATATTCTTTTAACTCCGCATAAAAAACTGGAAGAGCATCTTGTTGGGTATAAATCGGACCCGAATTGAGCTCCATATGCAGCCCCCCCAGCATGGGCAAGCTATAAACCAGAGCTGCAACTTGAATCTCTCCTTCTTGTTTCAAAGCAAGATAAACAATTCGAGCCCCTCTTTTGTCTAACAAGTCCCCCATCTGGACCGATTGCATAAAGGAACGAGAAGAAACCTGATCAGAATAAGTACGAAACTCTTCTTTCGTGAGTGTAGTTAGTGCCATATACTTACTTTCTATGTTTTTTTCTTAATGTTTTACGGAAATCAAGAGCAAGTCTTAACAGAGGATAGAGAGGATGAGTGGGCATTGTAAATTCACCCAAATATTCTTCAATCGTTGGATTAAATTTTTCCTTAAACTGATAAAGTCCACCATTGAGAGAGTTTTCAACACCACCTAAATTTTGCCACACCATACCTCGCTCAAAGGCATAGCGAGCCGTTTCATACCAAGTTAAAATTGGTGCATTGTAACGTTTAAAATCATCATCCATACCAGCATATAGATTGACAGAGGTAGTACCAAATTCCAAACTTAAAGTAGCCGATAAAGGAATGTTTGATTTTCCCATATTCATATATCCCTGCAAGAAATCTATTTCCTCTTCTAAACGTTCTTTTTCTTTTATATTTTCCTGAACTTTTGAAGATTTGGTTGCATCATTAAATTTTTCTGCAACTACTCTATTTTTTTCTAACTGTTCTTCTAATTCTCTTAAACGCTTAGAAACATCCAAACTCGTTAGCGTGATATAGGAATCTTCTTTGAAGTTATCTAATAATTTTTTATAATAGGCTTCGTTTCTTAAATGAATCTCTTTGCGCTTCTCAGTTTTTTTCATCAACTCCGAAAATGAATCTAATAGTTCCAGTCCACCATATTGAATTTCAAGCCCTTTGTTCCGTGCTGTTCGGATAGCTTGCCTCGTTGATTTAGAAAGTTTATCTTCTTCAAAATTTTCCTTATATATTTTCGCCTGAATACGAGGCTGAATGGTGTCATCCATCTCGATTGTCCGCCCAGACCACTTCACTCCTAGTTGCCCTAAAATCTCAACAATAGCAAGATTTTCAGGATATTCTCTTTTATCTTGATTAACCAAATGTTGAGATAGACAAATGCTTGGATCGAAAGTCACAAAAACCGCTCTCTTACTACGAGCATAAGACTTAATAGACTGCAGGACAAACTTTAAAAGTTCTGTATCCCTGTAATCCAATATAGGACCTCTTGGAATATAAAACATTTTATACCCCAAAGGCAGAGATTTTATGAGAATACTAGCCACAGCCAGTAAGTTCTCCCCTTCATAAACCCCAAGTCTCTCATGATTCCAATCAGATTTCACTTTTTCCCAAGCACTGCTTTGTAATAGATTAACCATGGGATGTTCTTTTACAAAATCATCATACTCTGATAATGGTATCCCAAGCTGATAACGATACATATTTTTCTCTCTTTCAACTAGTATCTCTCTACTATTTTACTATTTTCGATTAAAAAGTCTAGTGAAAATAGACTTCCATAATTGTTTTTAAGCCAAGAATAACTATAAATGGTAGTTTATTTATAAAAAACTAGCTCAATCTCTCTTCCAATTTGAAATCAATTGGTAGGGTTGCTAAAAAACCTTCCAATTGTTTTTCCCAATAATACCACTCATGAGTTCCAGCGCTATGGCTATAGGTCATATCAAAACCTAGTTTTTTGAGGTTTTTCACTGCCAGATTATTGGCTTCATACAAGAAATCCTGCTCGCCACACCAAGCCCAAAGCTTGGTCTTTTTGTCCGATTTTTTTGCCAGACTTTCAAGAGAATAAGGGCTAGTGGTCCAATCTTTAATTTCCCCAAACACACCTCTCCAATAAGCTGGCGTTCCCAAATTTTGGCTTTCAGGAGAAAAATCTTGAAAGCTCAGGGCGCCTGAAAAACTAGCTGCGTGAGAGAAACGATTTGTAGCAAGAGCCAATTTAAAGCAGCCATAGCCTCCCATGGAGAGACCAGCGATAAAGGTCTTTTCACGCTTACTGGTCATGTTAGGGAAGAAGCGTTTTAGAACCTGTGGTAATTCCACTGCTAGAGCTGTGTAATAGTCAAAACCATACTGGGTATCGGTGTACCAACCGTTGCTGGTATTGGGCATGACGACGATAAGATTGGTTCCTCGAAGCAAGCGTTCTACATTGGTTCGCTTGAGCCAACTATTATGATTGCCAGACATCCCATGCAAAAGATACAAGACAGGGATATCTTTACATTCTGGATCTTCCACTCGATTGGCATCAGGGTAGAGGACATTCACTCCCCACTCCATATCCAATACTTGTGAGTAATACTCAATTTTCATTACTGCCATGATTTTCTCCTTCTATTTTCCGATAAGAAAAAGCCGAAATTCGACTTTCTCTCTGTTTATTTCAAAGATTATTTCGCTTCCATGACTACTGGTAAAATAGCTGGACGACGCTTGGTTTGATCAAAGAGGTACTTGGTCAGATTATCACGAACCTTCCCTTTGAGATCTGCCCAATCAAAGTCATCTCCTTGAAGATACTCTTCAACCGTTTGGTTAATCAATTCTGAACTTTCACGGAGAATATCGCGACTCTTCTTGAGATAAACAAACCCACGCGTGTGAACACGAGCCTTGGCCACAATTTTCTTCTCACGACGGTTAACAGTAATTGCTACGATGAAAATACCATCCTCTGACAAGACCTTACGGTCACGAAGAACCACATTCCCAACATCACCGATGGCATTTCCGTCAATCAAGACATCCCCTGCCGAAACCGCTCCAGCTGGGACAAAGTCCCCATTCTCATAAGACATGCTGGTTCCCTTTTTAGGAATAAAAATGCGTTCTGGCAACATCCCAACTGCCATAGCAGCCTTAGCATGGGCATCCAACTCGCGGTATTCCCCTTGAATCGGGAAGAGATACTTGGGTTGCAAGAGATTGATCATCAACTGCAAATCACGCGCATTTCCGTGGCCTGACACACGTAAGTTTTGGGTGATCAATTTGACAACACCACCAGCTTGGTAAATCATATTTTCCACACGGGCCATAACTGCTTCTTTGGCGATAGATGGAGTCGTTACGATATAAACCAGGTCACCGTCCTTAATTTCCACATAACGGTGGCGACCAATTGACATCTTACGAAGACCGTTGATAGGCTCACCCATACGACCTGTCTCAAGGATGATCAACTCATGGTCTTCAAAACGAGACATATCTTTTGGTTTAATCAAAAGACTTTCGTTAGCTAGAGACAATTTCTTGAGGCGAATCGCAGTACGGACGATATTTTCAATATCAAACCCTGTCAAGACCACACGACGCCCTGTTGCATCCGCAGCGTCAAACACCTGCTGGATACGAGAGAGGTTGCTGGCTACTGCTGCAACAATGATACGACCATCCCAGTCCGCAATGGTTTGAGTGATTTCGTCCCCAACCTCACTTTCGCTAGCCACCTGGATATTACTATCTGCATTAGCTGAATCACTGAGAAGTGCTAGAACTCCATCACGACCGATTTCTGCCAAACGAGCGAAGTCTGTCGCATAAGATTCACTAGCTGTCTGGTCAAATTTGAAGTCACCTGTGTAAACGATGCTGCCTTCAGCGGTCTTCAAGACCACACCCAGACTCTCTGGGATCGAGTGGGTCGTACGGAAGAAGGAAACCACAGTCCCTCCAAAATCAATCTCCGTATCCTCATCAATGACATGGAAATCATTGAATTTCTTAACCGTATCATTTCCTTTGACAAAGAGTTTGGCCAATTCAATGGTCAACTCAGAGCCAAATACAGGTACCTTGGCTTCAGCCAAGAGATAAGGCAGAGCACCAATGGCATCCGCATGGCCATGGGTCAAGAAGACCCCTGCGATACGGTCGCTATTTTCAAAAAGGTAGTCCATATTTGGAATAACTACGTCTACCCCTAGTTGTTCATTTTCAGGGTACTTTAGACCTGCATCCAAAACGAAAATAGATCCATCGATTTCAGCGATATACATATTTTTCCCATTTTCACGCACACCACCAAGTGTTGTTAAACTGATATTACTCATTTTTCCTCCGAAAGCTTAATTTATCTTGATTATAGGGTTACTTGCCCTCTTATTCTAAAAGCACTATTACTTTTAGCCGAATCTTTTCCTACCATTATACCATTTTTTTGATGATTTTCAAAATGAAGATTTGTTTTCAAAAAAGAGCTGGTTGCCCAACTCTTTCCTATCTGCTATTCTTTTTCCATTAAAAAGTCATAAATTTCTTGCACAGTACCCAGCGCCATCATTTCTTGATCTTTGACGGTTTGTTTGAGATTTTGGTAAATCTGACTTTCTCCGATTTCCCGCTTTGGTGCCTCTTTATTCACTGTCATGACACCATCTGTGATCGTCACAAAGCCTAGTTCTTCAAATACTTGAATCATCTTGACCAGCAAGATTTGTTGAATATTGAGATAAGTGGCCAAATCTTTCAGCTTGTAGCGAATATCAAACTCTGGGAACTGGTAAATGGTCTTGTACAATTTAGCAAACTGCTCTCTAGTCCCATATCCTGTTAGATAGTAGGCCTTGTCAATATCATTTTTGAAATAAACAGCAGAGAAATGCTGTTCCTGAAAAATAGTTTTCAGCAGGGTAATATCCTCAGGAATGGTTTTCACTACAACAGCTTCACTAGTTTCTATATCTGGCACTTCTCCAGCAAAATCCAAGACTGGAACCCCTTCTGGCAAGACTGCATTTTTCCCACGAATGTTAAAGAGTTGAACACCCTCCACACGCGCATCCACCATCATCAACTGCAGGGCAGTTTGGCCATTCCATTGGTTGACAGACAATTTGACTGCCAGCTCTAGATTCTTGGTTTGAGAAAACTCTGTTACCCATCTGCCTTGTCCAAAGGCTACCACTTCAAAACTCGCCTCACCCTTGGAAATTTTCAGCTTGAGATGGGCATTGCCTGCCCCCATAGTACGGGCACTTTCGACCTGAAAATCCTTGATATAAAAGACAGGTTTCTGATTGTCCATGCCAAAAGGTGCCAAACGTTCAAAGTTCTTGACTGTTTCAAGACTCAAAGTCTCCAAATCCAACTCTTCATCTAGATTTAACTTGTTCTTACCAGCAGTATCTGCACCTTTTTCACGGACATAATCTTCCAAGACCTGAGATAAATCTGAAAGTTTCTCAACTTCCAGCGTCATGCCAGCTGCACCAGCATGGCCACCAAAGGCTATGAAGAGGTCTCGATGAGGATCCAAGGCTTCAAAAATATCGACCGCTTCCACACTACGAGCACTGCCCTTGGCACGACCGTCCTCTATATTGAGAACGATGACTGTCTGTCCTAGTTCTTCCAACAAACGACCAGCCACGATTCCTAGAACTCCAGGATTCCAGCCTTCCTTAGCCAAGACTTGGACCTTCTTCTCAGGATCCACCATAGTCTTGGCTTCTTCATAGATAGATTGCACGATTTCCTTGCGCTCTTCGTTTTTCTGATGAATCATAAGGGCAATCTCGTGTGCTTCCTCATCATCAAACCCAGTCAGCAAATCAATGGCAGGATTAGGATCATCCAAGCGCCCCAAGGCATTCAAACGAGGGGCAATCTGGAAACCAACTGTCTCTTCTGTCACTTCGTTGGCTGCAATCCCAGCTATATCCAGCATTTCTTGTAGACCAATGCGCTGAGTGTGCCCCAACATTTCCAGACCATACTGAACCAAGATACGGTTCTCATCCGTCAAACTCACCATATCCGCAATGGTACCAATAGCGACCAAATCAAGCAATTCCACTTGTACTTCTTCTAAAAGAGCACACGCCAGTTTGAAAGCCACTCCACAACCAGCCAAATATTTAAAAGGATAGTCCGCATCTGGATGCTCAGGATGGACAATAGCATAAGCATCTGGTAAGGTTTCAGGCATGGAATGGTGGTCAGTCACAATGACATCTACTCCCATAGACTGGGCCAATTCAATAGCCTCGTGACCAGCTACCCCATTATCCACAGTTACAATCAAGGAAATTCCTTCTTGCTCGATAAAATATTTATAGACACTGGCATTTGGTCCATAGCCATCGGTAAAGCGATTGGGCAAGTAAACACGGCACTCAGCGCCAAGCTGTTCCAAACTTTCCTTAACAATCGAAGCCGAAGTCATTCCATCCGCATCGTAATCTCCATAAATGAGAATATTTTCCCCTTCTTCAATGGCCTGACGAATCCGCTCCACTGCCTTATCCATATCATGAAGCAGATAAGGGTCGTGCAAGTCCTCCAAGGAAGGTTCTAAAAACTTCTTCAAACTTTCTTGGTCCTGAATCCCTCTCTCAAATAATAACCGAGCCACCTCAGGACCCAGTCCAGCCTTCTTGGCTATCTTTGTAAAATCCGCATCTTCTACTTGCGGGGCAAACTGCCATTCATAAGTAGGTGTTATCAAAAAGACATCCACTCTTTCTAAGAATTCTATCGCTTCATTATAACATGATTTAGGCTTTTTCTCTATCCAGATTGCTTTTTTATAAAATTTTAGTGAATTTTTTCAGATATGATTTGACAAGGTAATTCTTTTGGTGTAAAATCATGTTATAAAATCTAACACAAAGGAGATTCCTTATGGCTTTAGTAGAATTTGAACACGTCGAAAAATATTACGGAGACTACCATGCACTCCGCGACATCAATCTCCGTTTTGAAAAAGGACAAGTCGTTGTACTCCTAGGCCCTTCTGGTTCTGGGAAATCCACTCTTATCCGCACCATCAATGGTTTGGAGGCTGTTGATAAAGGAAGTCTTCTAGTAAATGGGCACCAAGTTGCTGGTGCCAGCCAGAAAGATTTGGTTCCTCTTCGCAAGGAAGTCGGCATGGTTTTCCAGCATTTTAACCTTTACCCTCACAAAACAGTGTTAGAAAACGTAACACTCGCACCCATAAAAGTTCTAGGAATTGATAAAAAAGAAGCTGAAAAAACAGCCCAAAAATATCTAGAATTTGTAAATATGTGGGACAAAAAAGATTCTTATCCAGCCATGCTATCCGGTGGACAAAAACAACGAATTGCCATTGCTCGTGGACTCGCTATGCATCCTGAACTCCTTCTCTTTGATGAACCAACATCTGCCCTTGACCCTGAAACCATCGGTGATGTTCTGGCTGTTATGCAAAAATTGGCCCACGATGGTATGAATATGATTATCGTGACTCATGAAATGGGCTTTGCCCGTGAAGTTGCTGACCGCATCATCTTTATGGCTGACGGAGAAGTTTTGGTAGATACGACCGATGTCGATGACTTTTTCGACAATCCAAGCGAACCTCGTGCCCAACAATTCCTCAGCAAAATCATCAACCACGAAAGTGACAAAGTAAAATAAGGAGGTCTCTATGAAAAAGAAATTCTTTTTATCAGCATTATTGATTAGCCTTTTCGGCCTTGCTGCTACAAAACTAGTGCAGGCTGATACCAGCGTCGCAGACATTCAAAAGAGAGGCGAGCTGGTTGTTGGTGTCAAACAAGACGTTCCCAATTTCGGCTACAAAGATCCCAAGACAGGGACCTATTCTGGTATTGAAACTGACTTAGCCAAGATGGTAGCTGATGAGCTTAAAGTCAAGGTTCGCTATGTGCCAGTTACAGCACAAACTCGCGGACCTCTTCTAGACAATGAACAGGTCGATATGGATATCGCGACCTTTACCATCACAGACGAACGCAAAAAACTCTACAACTTCACCAGCCCTTACTACACAGATGCTTCTGGCTTTTTGGTCAATAAGTCTGCCAAAATCAAAAGTATTGAGGACTTAAACGGAAAAACCATCGGAGTTGCCCAAGGTTCCATTACCCAACGCCTGATTACCGAACTGGGTAAAAAGAAAGGCCTGACCTTTAAATTCGTCGAACTTGGTTCCTACCCAGAATTGATTACTTCCCTTCACGCTCACCGTATCGATGCCTTTTCCGTTGACCGTTCTATCCTATCTGGCTACATCAGTAAGCGGACAGAACTACTAGATGATAGTTTCAAGCCATCTGACTACGGTATCGTTACTAAGAAATCAAATACAGAGCTCAACGACTATCTTGATAACTTGGTCACTAAATGGAGCAAGGATGGTAGTTTGCAAAAACTTTATGACCGTTACAAGCTCAAACCATCTAGCCATACTGCAGATTAAGGAGGACACCCTATGACAGATTTATCATCTTGGACAGCCTATTTTCAGGATTTTGGACAATTTTTCAATGGTTTCCTCTTCACCCTTGCCCTAGCGATTGGATCCTTTATCCTAGCCATGATTTTAGGCATCTTCTTCGGAGCCATGTCAACCAGTAAACGTCCGATATTGAGAATTTTGGCTCGCATATTTGTGGAGTTTTATCAAAACACTCCCCTCTTGGTGCAGTTTGTCATCGTTTTTTATGGTCTACCTCTAATCAGTGACCATATCATCATGATTCCGATTTATTGGACAGCTGTTCTCTGCGTAGGACTCTATCACGGAGCCTATATCGCTGAGGTGATTCGCTCAGGTATTCAGTCTATTCCTAGCGGTCAGATGGAGTCCGCCTTGTCTCAAGGCTTTACCTATATCAGTGCCATGCGCTTGATTATCTTGCCTCAGGCCTTTCGTATCATTCTCCCTCCTTTGACCAACCAAATTGTTAACCTCATCAAAAACACCTCGACAGTCGCTATCATTTCTGGAGTGGACTTGATGTTTGTAACCAAATCTTGGTCGGCTCTTAACGGAAACTATATCCCAGCCTTTTTAGGCGCTGCCCTTCTCTACTTTTCTCTATGCTTTCCTGTTGCCCAGTTTGGTCGCAAGATGGAGCAAACCAACAAAAAAGCCTATTCACTTTAGGAGGTTACTATGGAATCCATTTTAGAAGTTTTGACCCCAGATAACCTAGTCTTTATCTTTAAAGGATTTGGCTTGACCCTCTATATTTCTCTAATTGCCATCGTCCTCTCTACCCTTATCGGAACGGTGCTAGCCGTCATGAGAAATGGGAAAAATCCTGTCTTACGTATCATCTCCAGCATTTACATCGAGTTTGTGCGTAACGTTCCCAACCTTCTTTGGATTTTCACCATCTTTTTGGTGTTCAAGATGAAATCCACTCCAGCAGGCATTACCGCCTTTACCCTCTTTACCTCAGCGGCCCTAGCTGAGATTATTCGAGGCGGTCTCAATGCCGTAGACAAGGGACAATACGAAGCAGGAATGTCACAAGGCTTCACCTCAGTCCAAATCCTCTACCACATCATTCTTCCACAAGCTATTCGCAAAATGCTGCCAGCCATCATTTCCCAGTTTGTAACCGTAATTAAGGATACCAGTCTTCTCTACTCTGTTATCGCCCTACAAGAACTCTTTGGAGCCAGCCAAATTCTCATGGGCCGTTATTTCGAACCAGAGCAAGTCTTCAGTCTGTATATCCTGATTGCCCTCATCTACTTCAGCTTTAACCTAGCCATTTCTAGTCTGTCTCATATGCTAGCAAAACGTTGGCAACAATCTGCAGAATAAACAGCCACTCTCCAGTTAAATTGGAGAGTTTTTTGATGATAGTAGATATTTATAGACCTCAATTTGACACCATACTTTTTCTATGATAAAATGTAACAAATTTATTTACAACAAATCTAATCTTAATGAAATGGAATTTTCTATGAAATCACTCAAAGGACTACTCTTTATCATAGCTAGTTTTGTCTTGACTATTTTGACTTGGATGAGCACTTCTCTCCAATTCATGATTCCAGGACTAGCTTTAACAAGCCTATCTCTGACTTTTATCCTAGCCACTCGTCTCCCCCTACTAGAAAGCTGGTTCCACGGTTTGGAGAAGGTCTATACTGTCCACAAATTCACAGCCTTTCTCTCCATCATCCTACTCATCTTTCATAATTTTAGTATGGGCGGTTTGTGGGGATCTCGCTTAGCTGCTCAGTTTGGCAACCTTGCCATCTATATCTTTGTCAGCATCATCCTTGTCGCCTATTTAGGCAAATACATCCAATACGAAGCTTGGCGATGGATTCACCGCCTGGTTTATCTAGCTTATATTTTTGGACTCTTTCACGTCTACATGATGATGGGCAATCGTCTCCTTACATTTAATCCTCTAAGTTTTCTTGTTGGTAGCTATGCCCTTTTAGGCTTGCTAGCTGGTTTTTATATCATCTTCCTTTATCAAAAGATTGGCTTCCCTTATCTAGGGAAAATTACCAATCTCAAACGCTTAAATCACGATACTAGAGAAATTCAAATCCATCTTAGCAGACCTTTCAACTATCAATCAGGACAATTTGCCTTCCTAAAGATTTTCCAAGAAAGTTTTGAAAGTGCTCCGCATCCCTTTTCTATCTCAGGAGGTCATGGTCAAACTCTTTACTTTACTGTTAAAAATTCAGGTGACCATACCAAGAATATCTATGACAATCTTCAAGTCGGCAGCAAAGTAAGCGTAGACAGAGCTTACGGACACATGATCATAGAAGAAGGACGAGAAAATCAGGTTTGGATTGCTGGAGGTATTGGGATCACCCCCTTCATCTCTTACATCCGTGAACATCCTATTTTAGATAAACAGGTTCACTTCTACTATAGCTTCCGTGGAGAGGAAAATGCAGTCTACCTAGATTTGCTCCGTGACTATGCTCAGAAAAATCCTAATTTTGAACTCCATCTAGTAGACAGTAGGAAAGACGGCTATCTTAATTTTGAACAAAAAGAAGTGCCCGAACATGCAAGCGTCTATATGTGTGGTCCTCTTTCTATGATGAAGTCACTTGCTAAACAGATTAAGAAACAAAATCCAAAAGCAGAGCTTATTTACGAAGGATTCAAGTTCAAATAACCAACTACATTCTCCTGGAATTTCCCAGGAGTTTTTTCTACGCAAACACTCAAAAACACTGCCAGATTTCTAGCAGTGCTTTGAATTTCATTTATCTTAGTAAATTGTTCTTTCAGTTTCTACATCGAAGAAATGTGCTTTGTTCAAGTCAAATCCAAGTTCAACTGTTGCACCTGTTTGCAAGTAGTCACGAGCATCAACTTTGGCAACAAATTCATCTTTACCAACTTGGCAGTAAAGGTGAGATTCTGAACCAAGCAATTCTGATACAGAGATAGTAGCTTTTACAACTGATTCTGGGAATGTTTCAAGGAAAGCAGGTTCTGCATTCACATCTTCTGGACGAATACCGAAAATCAATTCTTTACCTTCATAGCCTTTTTCACGAAGTACTTTCAAAGCGCCTTCTGGAACTTTCAAACGGAAACCGTCTGAAATAATTTCGCTACCAACCAATTTCACATTGATGAAGTTCATTGCTGGACTTCCGATGAATCCTGCAACGAATTTGTTAACTGGGTTTTTGTAAACTTCTTGAGGAGAACCGATTTGTTCTACACGTCCGATAGTACCTGTACCAGCAGGGTTCTTAGTTGCTGACATGATAACGATACGATCTGCAAGTGTCATCGCTTCTGTTTGGTCGTGAGTTACGTAGATAGTTGTAGCCCCGATACGACGGTGAATTTTAGCGATTTCAGCACGCATTGATACACGAAGTTTGGCATCCAAGTTTGACAAAGGCTCGTCCATCAAGAATACTTTTGCGTCACGGACGATCGCACGACCCATGGCAACACGTTGACGTTGACCACCTGAAAGGTCAGCAGGTTTACGTTCCAAGAATTCTTTCAATCCAAGGATTTCAGCTGCTTCTTGCACACGTTTGTCGATGTCTTCTTTGCTGTATTTACGCAATTTCAAACCGAAAGCCATGTTGTCATAAACAGTCATGTGTGGGTAAAGAGCGTAGTTTTGGAATACCATGGCGATGTCACGGTCTTTTGGAGCTACGTCGTTGACAACCACGCCATCGATAGATGCAGTACCTTCTGTGATGTCTTCAAGACCAGCAATCATACGAAGAGTTGTTGATTTACCACATCCTGAAGGACCTACGAAAACGATAAACTCTTTGTCTTTGATGTCCAAGTTGAAGTCTTCAACTGAGTAGTGTTCGCTGTTTGGATATTTTTTGTAAATATTTTTAAGATTCAATTCTACCATGAGGTGAACTCCTTTTGTCTTTTGATAGTTTTATTATAGATGAAAACGCTTTACATTTCTATGGCAAGGTGACCAAAAAAATAAAAAAGTTCTGTGCAACTTGCACAAAACTTTAGAGAATATCTGGTAAAATCAATTGATAACACAAGGTCAGGTCAGTCAATTCCTTCAACTGTAGCCCTGTCAATTCTTCCCACTTATCAATCTTGTATTGGAGAGAATTGCGGTGCAGATAGAGTTGCTGGGCTGTTTTAGTGAGAACAGCACTATTTTCCCAAAGAGAGAGAATGATTTCCTGAATCTGATCTTGATCCAAAATCATCTGGTGTAGACATTCCTTGATTGCCTTCAAGTCCACGAGTCTTTCTCCCATACTCCAAAGATAGAGCTGAGAAAAAGTATGAACACCTTGATGACCCTGACGCCACCAAGTCTTAAACAAATCGCGCTCCGCTTTGATTAAGTCTGATAGGGCTTGATGGCCTGTCTGAGACCAAACCTGACCCAACATGATAGAGAGACGAAGTCCAAAGTCATACTCAACCGCTTCAATCGTATCAGATAAGATTGAACGTACAGAGGTGTACTTATCTTGTTGGAGAACAAAAATGTAATCCTGCGCTCCCACCTGAATCACCGTCTGACAGTTGGGAAAAAGAGTCCGCATCATATCTAGCCAAGACGTCAAATTCTCCTGTTGGAAATAGGAAAGATGACAATAAACCAACTGAATCTTTTTGAAAGCTTGCGGTGCTTGCCCCTTCCCCTCAATCAGATAGGGATACCAAGGATTGAGCGAACTAGATTGCTCCTGCTGGGTCAAAAGAGCAACCAACTGCTTTTCACGCTCGCTGAGCCCAGATTTCTCCAGCAAAAGCCACTGCTGAGAAGCCAAAGGGAGCGTGAGATAGCCCTCTTTCTCTACTGGTTGGTCTGAAATCCGAGCCTCAGGAAACCAGTCTTGTAGTTCTTTTGCCATCATCTCCTAGCCCTCCACTTTTCGGATGCACCACGAAATCAAGCTCTCAAGACGCTCCATATTTTCAGTCATATGGAGATAGCCCATCACGGCTTCAAAACCTGTGGACATACGGTAAGTCACCACATCAGCATTTTTGGCCTTGGTGTGGCTATTGGTATTGCGACCACGCTTGTAGATTTCTTCTTCTTTTTCCATCAAGACTTGCTCCTCCAACATGAGGGAAATCAGGCGAGCCTGAGCCTTGGCTGACACATACTTGGTTGCTTCTTGATGGAGTTTATTGGGTTTGGTCATACCTTTGAGGATGAGGTGGCGGCGAATATACATAGAATACACCGCGTCCCCCTCAAAAGCTAACGCAATCCCGTTAATGAGATTGACATCAATCACATGTCCACCTCACTCCATCTTTGGTGTCAAGGAGCTTAATACCTTGAGCAGCCAATTGGTCACGGATCTGGTCCGCTGTCGCAAAGTCACGATTGGCACGCGCTTCTTGGCGTTTTTGGATCAAGTCTTCAATCTCTGCATCCAAAACTTCCTCAATAAAGACAATTCCAAAGACTTCCAACATATCCGCAAGAACTTCCTTAACCGCTGCATCATAGTTGCCAGAGTTGATCCACTTGGCCATTTCAAAGACTACTGTAATACCGTTGGCAGAGTTGAAATCCTCATCCATTGCTGCTACAAACTTATCTTTAAAGGCTTGCAACTCTTGCGCATCTACAGTTCCAGTAAATGGTTGCTCGTAAGTATTCTTCAGATACTTGAGATTAGTCTCTGCATCCCGCACTGCCTTTTCTGTAAAATTGATTGGCTTACGGTAGTGTTGAGTCGCAAAGAAGAAACGAAGCACTTGTCCATCAAGAGTTTTGAGAGCATCGTGCACTGTGATAAAGTTACCCAAGGACTTGGACATCTTGACATTGTCGATATTGACAAAGCCATTGTGCATCCAGTAGTTGGCAAAGGTCTTACCTGTTTTGGCTTCTGACTGGGCAATTTCATTGGTATGATGAGGAAACTCCAGATCGGCTCCACCACCGTGGATATCAATGGTGTCGCCCAAAATCTCTGTCGACATGACTGAACACTCGATGTGCCAGCCCGGACGACCAGGTCCCCAAGGACTATCCCAAGAAATCTCGCCTGGCTTGGCAGCTTTCCAGAGGGCAAAGTCTACAGGATTTTCCTTACGAGCCGTTTCTTCATCGGTACGACCTGAAGCACCCAGCTCCAAATCTTCCAAGGTTTTATTGGCCAACTTGGCATAGTTGTGGGATTTTTCCACACGGAAATAGACATCCCCTTGACTCTCGTAGGCAAAGCCTTTTTCAATCAACTCTTCCACAAAGCGGATAATGTCATCCATAAACTCCACCACACGCGGATGGCGAGTCGCAGGTTTGACGCCCAAGGCCGTCACATCCTCACGAAAGGCAGCGATGTACTTGTCCGCAACCTCCTGAGGCGTGATACCTTCTTCCTTGGCACGGTTGATAATCTTATCATCCACATCCGTAAAATTGGAAATATAGGCAACGTCATAACCACGATATTCAAAGTAGCGACGAATGGTATCAAAAGCCACCGTCGAACGGGCATTCCCCACGTGAATATAGTTGTACACCGTTGGCCCACAAACATACATCTTAACCTTACCATCCTCAATCGGGACAAACTCTCGCAAATCACGAGACATGGTATCGTAAATTTTAATCATGCGGTCCACTCCCTTCTCTATTTCTGACTTTTTCGGCTGAAAACCAGCTCTGCAAAAGGACCAAATTGTCTGAGGCTATCCAGTTGGTAAAAGCGCTGCCCTTCCTCTTGGGTAAAGAGGGGAACCCCCTTTCCTAGGATAAGGGGCGCTATCTGAATAATGAGGTGATCGAAAAGATCCGCATCCAAGAGCGGTCCTACTATGGAATTACCACCAATCACAAAGACATTTTTGCCTTTGTCAATCTGGTGAACAAAGTCCACCACATCCCCAGCTACTGGCTGGTAATTGCTGACAGGCAGGTGCCTATCATGCGTAAAGACATAGTTTTCCGTAGCTTGATAAAAACTTTCTACATCTTGCAAATCTTGGATTTCCTCAAAGGTCCGCTTGCCCATGATGGTGATATCCATTTGCCTGTAAAAGTCATCATAGCCTGTATCCTCTACAGAACCAAGCTGATGCAACCAGTCTATCCTGTGCTGGCTGTCTGCCAAGTAGCCATCCATGGTGACACAGCCGTAAAAATATACTGCCATTCTTGTAGTTTCCTTTCTAGTTCTGCTTCGCCTTCACTTAGCGGGATAGACCCAGATGATTATACCTAAGCTAATCAAAGTATTCAGCAAAATCCTTGCTGGACAAGAAAAATAAGCCAGACAATAGCAATACCAATCTGCAGCAGAAAGGTTCATTCTTAAACATTCAAGCGCCTCTCCTGTCTACTTCCGGCTCAAGGTGTCATAGATTTTAATCATAAAATAATAGTCAAAAAAACTAAAATCCGAGAACAGTTAGTTTCATCACTAAGAGTTCAATTGAATTTCAGTCCGAATATCTCTACACTTCGGAATCCCTTGCTCCTTTATCATTCAGATAAACCACCTGGGTCTGTTTGACAAAGCCAATTTTTTCATACAAACGTTTGGCACCTACATTGCTATCCTCCACGGCAATCTGAAATTCCTTCTCATTTTGCTCAATTAGTTGGTTGACAAGGGATTTTGCTAAATAGCTTCCATAGCCTTTCCCACGTTCAAGTTCAGATATTGCTAAACCGTAGAAGTAATTCGTATTAGTCGATAAATCAACCGTGCAAGTCCCAATAACCTGACCATTTTTTAATAAAATATATAGGCGACTTTCTGGATCTTTCAGAGCTTCAGCGACATATCTATCCACAATCTCTCTAGACTCATGTTCCTCTGAGAAAGCCTGAAATTTTAACTGACTAATTTGATCCTGATAGGAACGATCTGCTAACAAAACTTCAAGATTGGAAACAGTTGCTAACGGATAAGGTCTTCTATCCTTACCTAACCAGGTTTCTGTCTCTTCATCCTCGACCAGTCCCCAGTTGTTGACAAAATCAGGATGGCGCTTTAGAAAAACACGCTCTGTCTGAAAAGTGACTGAACAAATAGAGAAAGAAGCCGTTTCTTTCTCAAAACTAGTAAGCAATGCACGCGCAATTCCCTGACGACGATGATCTGGATGAACCAGTATCGTCACTTCCACATCTTGGTCATCAGCATAAACAGTTAATAGACCAACAAGTTCGCCTTTTTCATAATAAAGGAAAAAGGCGGGCATGTTTGGGTCAAAATTAAGCATGTTAGAGAGATAGGGATCACGATAGGTACCGTCATAGTTTTGGCAACAGTTAATTAGTTTTTTCGCCTCAGATAACTCCTCTTGGCTTAACTTGTTTCTTGCTTGAATCATATAGCCATCCTCTACAAACCAGACGATCTGTGACTGGCATCTTTAGCCTGCTCGAGTTTATTGACGTAGTACTCTCGTTTTTCTTCAACTTCATGAATCGTTGGCTCATCCTTCTGTCCATGAACTCGGACGATCTTAGCAGGAATTCCGACCACTGTCACATCACTTGGAACATCTGCAACAACTACTGCTGCTGCACCGACCTTGGCATTTTCACCGATTTCAACGGGTCCAATGACTTGGGCATGAGCTGATATCAAGGCTCCCTTTCGAACGGTAGGATGGCGTTTTCCACAGTCTTTCCCTGTTCCCCCAAGAGTCACCCCATGATAGAGGAGAACTCCCGTCTCAACGATAGCTGTCTCTCCAATCACCAAGCCAGAACCATGGTCGATAAAGACACCTGAATCAATCTGGGCACCTGGATGAATCTCAATTTGAGTCCAGAAGCGCCAAAACTGACTGTGCATACGAGCCAGTAGTTTGAAGCCATGCTTCCAGAGAAAATGCGAGAGACGGTGGGCCGCCAAGGCCTTGACACCTGGATAAGTCAGCAAAACCTCCAAAGTGGTGCGGGCCGCTGGATCATTTTCTTTTACGATATCAATGGTTTCGCGCCACCATCCCATACATTTCTCCTTTTCTTATTCTGAATCTTTTGGTGTTTCTGTAAATTCTTTCTTAGGTTTGTGATCCTTGTGATGACGTGGGCGGTGAGATCTCTCAGACTTTTCGCCTTTTTCATCACGTTCAGGTTTTGGAGGACGAGGAAGAAGAGCTTTCATAGAAGCATCCACACGTCCTTTTTCATCAATCTTGATAACCTTAACATCAACTTCATCCCCGATTGCTACCAAGTCTTCGACATTATTGGTACGCGTCCAAGCCATCTCAGAGATATGAACAAGGGCATCTGTCTTATCAAAGAGGTTAACAAAGGCACCAAATTTCTCGATACGAACGACTTTAGCACGGTAAACTTCATCTACTTTGGCTTCACGGACCAAACCAGCAATAATTTCTTTAGCACGGTTAATAGCATCTTGGTCGCTAGAGTAAATAGACACATTTCCTTCTTCGTCGATATCAATCTTAACACCTGTTTCAGCGATAATCTTGTCGATGGTTTCTCCACCCTTACCGATGACAATCTTGATCTTATCCACATCAATCTTGATGGTATCAATTTTCGGTGCAGTTGGAGCCAATTCTGGACGAACTTCTGGAATGGTTGCTTCAATCACATCAAGGATTTCAAAACGCGCTTTCTTGGCTTGGGCAAGAGCCTCAGTCAAGATTTCTGCAGTAATCCCTTGGATTTTGATATCCATTTGAAGGGCTGTAATCCCGTCACGAGTACCTGCAACCTTAAAGTCCATATCTCCAAAGTGATCTTCCAAACCTTGGATATCTGTCAAGACTGTATAGTTGTTTCCATCTGAAATCAGACCCATGGCAATACCAGCTACTGGAGCCTTGATTGGCACACCACCAGCCATAAGGGCAAGAGTTCCAGCACAGATAGAGGCTTGAGAAGAAGAACCGTTTGATTCTAAGACCTCCGCTACAAGTCGGATCGCATATGGGAATTCTTCCAAGCTTGGCAAAACTTGAGCAAGAGCACGCTCACCAAGAGCACCGTGACCAATTTCACGACGACCTGGCGCACCGTAACGACCAGTTTCCCCTACAGAGTATTGAGGGAAGTTATAGTGGTGCATAAAGCGTTTCTTGTACTCTGGATCCAAACCATCAATGATTTGAGTTTCACCCATCGGAGCCAAGGTCAAGACTGAAAGGGCCTGAGTTTGCCCACGAGTGAAGAGACCAGAACCGTGTACACGAGGAAGGAAGTCAACAACCGCATCCAAAGGACGGATTTCATCAACCTTACGACCGTCAGGACGCACCTTATCTTCTGTAATCAAGCGGCGCATTTCTGCGTGTTCCATTTGTTCCAGGATTTCAGCCACATCACGCATGATACGGTCAAATTCTTCGTGGTCTGCATATTTTTCTTCGTAAACAGCAGTCACTTGGTCTTTCACTGCTTGAGTTGCAGCTTCACGAGCCAATTTTTCTTCTACTTGAACTGCCTTTTGGAGGTCACTGTTGTAGGCTGCGATAATTTCAGCTTGCAAGTCAGCGTCTACATGAAGCAATTCCACTTCTGCTTTTTCTTTACCGACAGCAGCAACGATTTCTTCTTGGAAGGCGATCAATTCTTTAACTGCTTCGTGCCCTTTAAGGAGAGCTTCCAGCATGATTTCTTCTGACAATTCTTTAGCACCAGACTCAACCATGTTGATGGCGTGCTTGGTACCAGCTACTGTCAATTCAAGAAGCGATTGCTCTGCTTGTTCTTGCGTAGGGTTGATGATGATTTGACCATCCACATAGCCCACTTGCACCCCAGCGATTGGTCCGTCAAATGGAATATCTGAAATAGAAAGCGCTAAGGATGAACCAAACATAGCTGCCATTGGTGCAGAAGCATTTTCATCATAAGAAAGAACGGTGTTGATGACTTGGACTTCGTTACGGAAACCTTCCGCAAACATGGGACGGATTGGACGGTCAATCAAACGCGCTGTCAAAGTCGCATCTGTTGAAGGACGTCCTTCACGCTTCATAAAGCCACCAGGAAATTTCCCAGCCGCATACATTTTTTCTTCGTAGTTGACTTGAAGAGGGAAGAAATCCCCAGTTGCCATCTTTTTAGACATAACGGCCGCAGTCAAGACAGTTGACTCATCGTAACGCACGACAACAGAGCCGTTTGCTTGCTTGGCAACCTGACCAGTCTCTACAATTAACTCACGACCCGCAAAAGTCGTTTGAAACACTTGTTTTGTCATTTTAATCCCCTTTGGATTGATAATATTATACGTCTTGCCTACAAAAATCAAGATACTAAGCCGTTAAGCAACTCAAAGGAAAATAGGAAATCGGACGACGGAGCGACTACTCCTAGGCAGATTTATCTTTTTCCACAGAGTTGTAGGCGTGTTCAATTACTCAAGATACAAATCATTAGAAAGTTTTGATACTAAAGTATCTAAACCTTTCACGCTAATTGCTATCAGGCGATTAGCTAAATGCTTTACTAACTCTCTCGTCAAATAACGTCGATTTGACTCGTTCGTTCGCTCAAACTAAATACTGAAAAGAACAAATTATGAAAAAATTTCTGTCATAAAATTGAGAATCGACAAAGCCTTTGAAATTTTAATACCCTCATCTTTGTATCAAGTACGTACAGAGTCTATTTTATCATATTTTTCTTAAAAAGTGCGGTCTTTACCATTAAAAAGGAACCATTCCCCTCACCTGAGAAGAATGGTTTGCTTTTTATTATCCTAGAGACTGATGATTAAACAAGGCATGTGTTGCTTGGTGGATGTATTTTGCTGTTTCAGCATTGTTCATAGTGTAGAGATGCACACCTGCAACATCCTGAGTTACCAAGTCCACGATTTGGTCCACTGCATAGGCAAGTCCTGCTGCTCTGAGCGACTCAGGGTCATGCTCATACTTGTCTAAGATGGCTTTAAATTTGCGTGGAAGATGGATATTCTCACAAGTCTTCAAGAGACGGAGAGCCTGATTTCGATTCAGAATTGGCATAATCCCTGCATGAATGGGAACATCAATCCCAGCCAAGATGCACTTGTCTTGGAAATCATAGAAGCGCTCATTGTCAAAGAAAAGCTGAGTTACGAGGCTCGAACAGCCTGCATCTACTTTCTTCTTGAGATTTTGAATATCTGAAATCTGATTTGGTGAATCTGGATGCCCTTCTGGATAGCAAGCGCCAATAATATCAAAGTGAGGGGCTTGTTCCTTGATGAACTCAATCAAGTCGGTTGCGTATCGGAAATCTTTCTGTGGCTCTACATCTGGAATGATATCCCCACGAAGAGCCAAGATTTTCTGCACCCCAACCTTGTCCAAGTCAGCAATGGTTTCAGCAACCTTGTCCTTGGTCAAATAGATGGCTGGCAAGTGAGCAATAGTCGGAATCGCCAAGTCATTTTGGATAAAGTCGGCCAAACGGACCGTCGTTTCCTTGATATTAAATTTATTATTGCTGGCAGTCACACTGATAAAGTGGGGAGCCAACTCCTGCATATCTTGAAGAGCAGAAATAATGTTATCATTACCCACTGCTGGGTTTGGAGGGAACACTTCAAATGAGAGTGACGGTGTTTGGCGTGACATAGTCATTATCCTTTTCTAGTTGATTTTTTTAGTTAGCTGGACTCTTAGAATCCGAGTGAAACAGGCAGATTGACCAAACAGTGCTTCTAGAGAAATCTTGTCTTACAATTTCTCACGCGCAGCTTTAGCTGCTTCAACAAGGCGGATCAAGCTTTCTTTTGTTTCTGGAATACCACGTGTTTTCAAACCACAGTCAGGGTTGATCCAAACTTTCTTGCTTGGCACTTTAGCAAGGATAGCTTCGATTGTGTGGTCGATTTCGCCTTCATTTGGCACACGAGGTGAGTGGATATCGTAAACCCCAGGTCCCACTTCGGTTTGGAAGTTTTTCGCTTTGAGTTCGTCCAAGATTTCAAGATTTGAACGGCTTGCCTCAAATGAGATAACGTCCGCATCCATGTTGTCGATAGCTGGGATGATATCTGTAAATTCTGAGTAACACATGTGAGTGTGGATTTGTGTGTCTGGCGCTACTGTTGAGTGTACCAAGCGGAAGGCAGGAATAGCCCAGTCAAGGTAGTCTTCGTACCAGTCGCTACGACGGAGTGGCAATTTTTCACGAAGAGCAGCCTCGTCGATTTGGATGATTTTCACACCAGCAGCTTCAAGGTCAAGCACTTCGTCCTTGATAGCAAGGGCAATTTGAAGAGTAGAATCCTTGATAGAGATGTCTTCACGTGGGAATGACCAGTTGAGGATGGTAACAGGTCCAGTCAACATACCTTTAACAGGTTTGTTTGTACGGCTTTGTGCATAGCTAGACCATTTAACAGTGATTGGGTTTAGACGAGTTACATCACCCCAGATGATTGGTGGTTTCACCCCACGCATACCGTATGATTGTACCCAACCATTTTTAGAGAAGAGGTAACCTGACAAGTTTTGACCGAAGTACTCAACCATGTCATTACGTTCAAATTCACCGTGAACAAGGACATCAAAGTCAATATCTTCTTGCCATTTGATCCATTCATCGATCGTTTCAGCAAGGAAAGCGTCGTACTCTTCTTGAGACAATTCACCTTTACGGTAAGCCAAACGTTTGGCACGAACTTCTTTAGTTTGAGGGAATGAACCGATAGTTGTTGTTGGAAGAGCTGGAAGTTTGAAAGCTTCTTCTTGGATAGCTTCACGTTCTGCAAATGCTGGCAAACGAGTGTAGTCTGCGTCTTTCAAACCAGCGATGCGCGCACGAAGTTCCGCATTTTCACCCACACGCTCAGTCGCAAAGAGTTCTTTGTTAGCTGCAAGAGCTTCTGCTCCTTGACCATTGCGGATAGCATCCAAATCACGAATCTCATCCAATTTTTCAACTGCAAAGGCAAAGTGGTTCAAGATTGCTGGTTCAAATTCTTCGTTAGCAGTTGTAAATGGCACATGAAGAAGTGAGCATGAGCTAGTCAAAACGATGTTTTCAGCTGGGATTTGCTCAAGAACAGCCAAGCTCTTTTCGTAGTTGTTACGCCAGATGTTTTTACCATTAACAATACCTGCGTAGAGAGTCTTGTCAGCTGGGAAGCCACCTTTAACAAGTTCAAGAGTTTTCTTACCTTCAACGAAGTCAAGACCAATCGCATCTACTGGCAAGTTTACAAGGTCAGAGTAAACGTCACGAACGTCACCAAAGTAAGTTTGAAGCAAGACTTCAAGACCTTTTTTGTCAGCCAAAAGTTTGTTGTAGAGGTTCAAGAAGAGAGCTTTTTCTTCGGCTGTCAAATCTTTTACAAGAGCAGCTTCGTCGAGTTGGATACGAGTCGCACCAAGTTCAGCTAATTTAGCAAAAACTTCTTGGTAAGCAGCAACTAAGCTGTTTACGAAGTCTTCTGCTTTCACGCCTTCTTCAAAATCTGACAATTGAAGGAAAGTGAATGGACCTACAAGAACTGGGCGAGTGTTCAATCCAAGTTCTTTGGCTTCTCGGAACTCATCGAAGATTTTGTGACCAGCCAATTTTACTTGAGTGTCTTTTTCAAACTTAGGAACGATGTAGTGGTAGTTGGTGTTGAACCATTTCTTCATTGGAAGGGCGCGAACGTCCCCTTTTTCTCCTTGGTAACCACGTCCCAAAGCGAAGTAACGCTCAAGATCAGACAAGTCCAAATTTTGAACTGAAGCAGGTACCACGTTGAAAAGGAAGGCTGCATCTAGGAAGTTGTCATAGTGAGAAAAGTCATTTGATGGGATTTCAGTGATGCCTTTTTCTTTTACAATGTTCCAGTGTTTAGCACGCAAGTCTTTTGCTGCTGCCAAGAGTTCTTCTTCTGAGATTTCTTTTCTAAAGTATTTTTCAGTTGTAAATTTTAATTCGCGGAATTCGCCCAAACGAGGGAAACCGATGATTGTAGTTGACATGATGTGTCCTCCAAAATTTGTTGTTGAAACTATCTTAACAGAAAAGAAATCATCTGTATAATTGTAAAAAATTAGGATTTGATATAGTTTGAAACTATATCTCCGTTTTAGACAAAAGAAAAAGACTTGAGACAAATGCCTCAAATCCTTTGTGTAGCTTGTTTTTTAACTATATTTCAGTTAGACTGGTCAAACACGTTATTAGTAATTCTTATAAGTGACTATGGCTTGTTATTAGAAAAGACTATATGTTGATTCCCTTCTCTCGGAGATTAGCTAAACACTCCTCATAGTAGGCAACGTCATGTTCGCTGTATATAGGACTAGTCAACTTTTCCTCTGCTAAGTCTTGATAAGAAGGGCAAGTCTTACCGCGGTAGTTCTTGTCCAGCCACTCTGAACTGACATTATAGCCACGGTCAGCCATTTCCTTCATGATCAAGCGATGATAGGCATAGAGACGATAGGGCGAGTGAGTAAAGACATAGTCCACCGTTGCATGCTTTCTGCCCCAGCCATTGCCACGCAGGGCACAACACTCTCGATGCTGTCCCAAAAGTTGAGGACGAGGAAGCTGTGAAATCAAAGCCTCATGCCAAAGTCTCATGGGAGTCTCCTTTCAATAATGTCGAATGTTGTAAGTAGGTATTGGGGTAGCGATCAAGCAACTCTCTCGTCTTAGCAATCACATCTTCCTTAGAAGCCTGACCAAATCGGTAGCGATCCAGCAAGATCATATAGTCCTCACGCTCAGCATCTGTCGCTTTCTTTTTAAAATAGCCCCAAATATGCTGAAAGGCATTGCAAACCTGACCCCTGTGTTCTGGGATTTGACAGGCACGGTCAATCATCTCTTGAACCATACTCACCTCCACCACTTCTTGCTTGAGATACTGGCGGATCTCATTGTAAATGTTGCTAGAATGACTCAAAACAAGGTATTTGTTTCTAGCCCAGAGTTGCTGGCAAAGGGCACGTTGGTTGTTATTTTCCATATTTCTCCTTACTTTCTACTAGTTCCCCGGAAATATGGAAACAAAGTTGTATCTTAAAAATGAGCGAATAAAGAGGGGGGGTTGTAGAGCCTGATTTTTCTAATAAATCTTAGTCAAGAATCCTTAGATACCTGAATAAGTCTCTACTAACAACTGAATCTTACGCAAAACTTCTTGCTTTTTCCGTTCACGTGCTCCCTGTCTACGAGAAGTGGGTGGAATAATAGAATCTAAATCAGTCCCACTGTTTTCAGCATAGCCTCGTTGAATTGATTTATCAATGAATAATTGGTAATCAGCTACAAGTTTCTCAGACTCAGCTAGATCATGGATTGCGATTTTCTTGCGCTCCTTGCCATATTCATAGAAAGCATTGATAATCCCATCATGGTCTTTCAATTTTTGCAAATCAGTGTCATTGATAAAGCCGATAACCAACTCTTCTTTAGCACGAATATCGATACTAGAACGAATCACACGACTAACTTCTGCTTTCATTGCTTCTTTGGACTCAGAATTCTTCGATTTTTCAACAATCAATGCAAGAATGTAGTCCAGATTAATCTCATCTGTTTTTAAGAGTTCAATTTCAAATTCAACATCTGAAAGATCAACATCCAAGTCCTTGGTCTTTTCATAATTTTTAAGGTTCAAAAATTCATCTCGAATTTCCACATAAGTGCTTCTTAAATCCTGAAGATAACCTTCTGAAATAGGTTTGTTGATTTCTTGAAATTCGTCATAATTTCGAAGAACATTATCAAGCTTCAACAACTCACCAAATAACTTAACAAACTCCTTCTTATCATGCTCTGTTTCAATTTCTTGCGGATTCGGGAATCTTTCCAGAATTTCCTGACAAACCGCAGTATAGCCTTTGACCTCTATACCCGTTACTTGATCCACGAAACCATCCATATATTCACTAAAACTTTTTTCTAAGATGATTTCAAGCTTATTGGTATCTCCAAAAGTCTTAATAGCTTCTTGCGTAGCCTTTTCTAAATCACGGAAACAAACAATATTCCCAAAAGGTTTAACCTTGTTAAAAATCCGATTGGTTCTCGAGAAGGCTTGAATCAAACCATGATAACGTAGATTTTTATCGACAAAGAGTGTATTCATAGTCGGCGCATCAAATCCCGTTAAGAACATACCGACCACAATCAGCAAATCCACTTCCTTAGATTTAACGCGTTTGGAAAGGTCACGATAGTAATTTTGAAACTCCTTCCCATCAGCTGAGAAGTTGGTCTTAAACATGTGATTATAATCATCAATCGCTCTAGAAAGAAACTCTTTAGAAGTTAGAGGCATGGCTGTATCTTGAGGTTCTAGCTCTTCATCTTGAATTTCTCCATAAGCTGACTGTTCTTCGTTAGGTGCAAAGCTAAAGATAGTCGCAACTTTCAAACGCTTAGCCTCTGGTAAAGCTGCTTGCTGTCGTTGGAGTTCTTCATAGTATAATTTTGCTGCTTCAATACTTTGTACAGCCAGCATAGCATTAAATCCAGACAATTGTTTTTGTTTATGAGTATAGTGTTGATTTCGGTGTGTTTTTGTATTATACACACGAAGTAAGTATTCTGTGATGGTTGCTATCCGTTCTGGATGTAAAAGTAGCTCCTTCTCCATCTTTTTGAATTTCTTCTCTTCAATCTCTCGGCCAACTGCTTTTTCAGCTTCTCTATACTTATTGATTTCAGGCTTGATATAGTTGTAATCAACCTTGAACTTCAAGACTTTTTTATCTCGAATAGCATCCGTGATAACGTAGTTATGAAGTTGCTCCCCAAAAACTTCTTGAGTTGTTTCTCCCGTTAAACTATTTTCTGGGAAAATTGGTGTCCCTGTAAATCCAAATAGGGCGTACTGTTTAAAAGCCTTCTTAATGCGCTTTTGAGCCTTTCCAAACTGAGAACGATGACACTCATCAAAAATCAAGACACATTTCTTAGCATAGACTTCATGATTAGGATTTGCAGTGATAAACTTATTTAACTTTTGAATAGTTGTGACAACGATTCGATCATCATTTTCTTCGATACTGCGTTGTAGTTCTTTTGTATTGTTACTACCATTGACTGAATTTGGTTGGAATTTTTGATATTCCTTCATAGTTTGATAGTCTAAGTCTTTTCTATCTACAACGAATATCACTTTGTCAATATAGTCCAACTCTGTCGCTAAGCGTGCAGTCTTAAAGCTGGTCAAGGTTTTCCCTGACCCTGTCGTATGCCAGATATAGCCACAAGCATTGATTGTTCCAAAATTCTTCATCTCATTAGAGGAATGAATTTTTCTCAAAATACTCTCGGTAGCTGCTATCTGATAAGGGCGCATGATGAGCAAGGTATTATCCACATCAAAAACACAATACTTGGTCAAAACTTCCAAGAGGACACGCTTGCTTAAGAAAGTAACAGTAAAATCTTCCAATTCGTGAATAGTCTTATTTTTACGGTCTGCCCACTCACAGGTAAACTCATAGTGATTTTTATTCTGAGCTGTTGTATTTGCAAAGTAGCGTGTATAAGTGCCATTCGAAATCACAAAAATCTGAACATACTTATACAAAGAATTTTCGCTGTTAAAGCTTTCCTTACTATAACGGTGAACCTGATTAAAGGCTTCTTGTAGACTAACTCCCCGCTTCTTCAATTCAATCTGAACTAGCGGAAGACCATTGACTAAAATGGTCACATCATAACGGTTGGTATGGCTCCCCACTTGTGTCACTTGGTTGATGACCTGCATGCTGTTGTTGTGAATATTTTTCTTGTCGAGTATGAAAATATTTTTAATCCGTCCGTCATCAAAGACAAAATCATAGATATGATTTTCTTGGATTTTTCGTGTCTTTTCAACCGAACCTTCATTGGAACAGTCTAAATACTCGACTACAAAACGTTGCCATTCAGCATCCGTAAACGTAACCTTATTAAGCTTTTCAATTTGGACCTTTGCATTCGCTAAAAGCTCCGCAGGTGTATGGATATCCAATCGTTCATAATTGAGACCATTGACTAAATCCATAAGCAATTGTCTTTCCAAATCTGCCTCAGACTTAAATTCTCTATCTGTGCGATACTCTGGTTGATACTCAGCCAAGAGAATCCCTTCATTTGTTTCCACAATTACTTCATGTACTTTTGAATAATCAACCATAGTATGCTTCCTTTTATTGTATTAATTGAGATTCTTTCTCAAAATGATTCAAAAATTTATCTAGTGAAGTTTAATAATTGTTCTCTCCAGTATTCATACTGTTTTTGTCTTAGTTCGATTTCTTTTGGAAGACCTTCAGAAAGAGAGTTGGTTAGGGTGTTAAAATTGTCAAGAATGGAGACGATTCTTTTTTGTTCTGTAATGGATGGCAATATAAACTTATATTGCATAATAGCTTTCTTATCTCCTCGGGGCATCTTAGAACCTTTTGAATATTGCACATTATAATAAAAGAATCGATCATCTGACAAAATATAATATAAATATTTATTTTCCATACAAGGGGTAATAGAATTTTGAATTGTCAAGACATCTCCACTTGTCCCACCAACTTGATTAGAAAACCAAATTTTTTTGAGATAAGGTCTGATATTACCAATCAATATATCACCCTGATTATAGGTTGTAACACTTCCTTGATCAGGTAAAAATGTAGCAACTGCTTTCCCTTTTCTATCTTGCAACAAATTATCAACTCCAACATAAGTTTCAGGAGTTAAATCTGTCACACTAATCCTCTTTTGACTATATTCTGCAACTGCTCCCACCTTCACTCGAATTGGTCCAAATACCCACTGTAAAAGTTTGATAATAGCGGAGTTGTCCCACTCCTCTACTCTACTCTCAGTGTACTCGCCTTCGGCGACGAATGTCAAGAGTTTTTCTCTAAAATATTCATACTGTTTTTGACGAAGTTCAATCTCCTTAGGTAGTCCGATGTTGAGGTCATTACAAACCGTATCAAAGTTGTCTAAAACTTGAACAATACGGGACTGTATTTCAAGAGATGGAACTGGGATTTTCAATGATTTAATCATACTCATATTTATATCCCCACGTGCACCTTGTTTCAAACTCAATATCTGCCTATTTTGATTAACCAACCAATAATACAAATACTTATAATTTACTATTCTTTCATCAACACTAATACTACAACAATGTTGATTAGTTGTTAAAGGAATACTATTCATCGCAACTCTACCAGCAGTTGCTCCTGAAATTGCAATAATTATGCTATTTGGCAGTATCCATTTTAAACCTGTTTCTTCAACAGCTTTCTCAGTAACATATTTTTCTGTAGTTGTTATTGTATTAAATTTTACTTCATTTGTTCTAAGCCAAGGAATAGTACCTTTAAGATAATAATCTTCGCATGATTTTTTAGGCGTTACTCCAGTAACAATCTTAACAGAAATATCTTGAATAGTCTTCCACTCAACCTGATAAACCTCATCCTCAAAAGATAAGAGTTTATCTCGATAATAAGAATATTGCTTTTTACGTGAGGTCAATTCTGTAACATAATCAGTAAATTTGTCAAGTGTTTGCACGATTTTCTCTTGAATTTTTAGAGGAGGGATGGGGATTTTAACTTTATCAAGAATAGCTTGAGTCAAACTAGGTCTTGTTGGATTAGTTGCCATTTCTTCCAATTTGACAGTTGTTAAATAATAATAAAAATACTTTGGAATAATCTGATTTTCATCAATCTCAGTATAGTAAATGGTATCAACATTCCAGAAAGCTTTTTCTATATAGAACAAGTTAGAAATAGAACCTTTCCTAGGAATTAAAACTGTTGGTTTGTCATAAGAATAATCTGAGACAAATTCTCCCATTTCTCCACCACTTCCATATACTGGTACTTCCCCACTTGGAAGAGTTTTCCAATCCTTTCCATTCTTCAATATAGCAACATCTTTAAGTACTTTCCACTCAACGGGACAGTTCTGGATTTCTTCTAGGATGTTCATCACTTACCTCCTTCCTTGGCTAGATTTTCAATACTTTTGATTTCTTTGAGGTAATCTTTTTCAACTTGACTAAGGGTCTTGGCTTGGTAGCTCTTATATTCCTTATCCACCTTATGCTTCATCTGTTCACGAGAGATAGAACCACTGTTAGCTAGCAAGTCTTCCCCAGTAGCCTGAAGGATACGATCTACGTGAGCCACCCAGTCAGCCATGGTCATGATTTCTTCTCGCTCTGCCTGTCTTTCAGCAAAGTCTAGATATCCTGATACAAGCTGATTAAGTCCACGGAGTTCTTTTTCTGTCAGGTAGTTCTTGGCAACTTTTGCTTCGGATAAAGTAGGAAGGTCTCCCTTAAAAGTAGTCAAGCCCATAAACTCCTTTTCACTATCAACACGATTGTAGATGAGTTCGCTCGCAGTATTGTGGTGAATAGCATAATGCATCTTGTTTTGAACTGTCGCAAAGAATTTCTTTGCCTCTGGTGAATTTGCATTGTAGTCGCTTGATGTAGCAAAGAGATCCAAGACCTGACGGTAAAAGACTTTTTCACTTGAGCGGATATCTCGGATTCTTTCAAGAAGTTCTTTAAAGTAAGAGCCTCCACCCAAGTTTTTCAAGAGCTCATCATCCATGGCAAAGCCCTTAATCAGATACTCTTTCAAGACTGTCGAAGCATAGAGTCTGAACTGAATGCCACGAGGAGATCGAACTCGATAACCAATCGCCAAAATCATATCGAGATTATAGTAGGCGACATTTCGCTGAACACTTCTATTCCCCTCATTTTGAACTGTCAACTTATAGTTGACAGTTGCCTCTTCCGATAATTCTCCATCTTCAAAAATAGCCTTGATATGTTTACTAATATTTTGCTTGGAAGTTTGAAAGAGCTCAGCTAGTTCTTGTTGGGTCAGCCAGACCGTTCCATTATTCAAGTGAAGTTCAATAGCGGACTCGCCGTCATCTGTCCTATAGAGAATCACATCATTTACCATAGCTCAATTCCTCTACAATCTTGTCTATCTCTGTACGCAAGTGGTCAATCTTGGCTACAGTTTCTGAAATTTCTTGATTGAGCACATCAATATCAATCTTCTCACGTGTATCTTCTTGTTCGACATAGGTTGAAACAGATAAGTTATAATCCTGCTCTGAACCAATCACATCATTATCAACGAGAGCCGCTTTATAGTCTACGCTTTGACAATTAGTAAACAATTCAATAATGTGCTCAATATTGTCATCCGTCAAGACATTGTTATTGGTCTCTTTTTTGAATTCTTTACTTGCATCAATAAAGAGTGTTTTATTTTCAACTTTATTCTTCGCTAGAACTAAAATCGTGGTCGCAATAGAAGTTCCAAAGAAGAGATTGTCTGGAAGGGAAATAACCGCTTCAACAAAGTTGTTATCTACTAGATACTGACGAATAGTCTTTTCAGCTCCTCCACGATAGAAAATTCCTGGAAAACATACAATAGCTGCTCGACCTTTATTGGACAAGTGATTGAGACTATGCATGATAAATGCAAAGTCAGCTTTTGACTTAGGAGCTAGCTTACCAGCTGGCGCAAAGCGGTCATCATTTATTAGAGTTGGATCTCCATCTCCCACCCATTTGACAGAATACGGAGGGTTAGAAACGATAGCATCAAATGGCTTTTCTTCTAAATGCTGAGGATTTAAAAGGGTATCTCCTCGCTTAATATCAAAGTTATTGTAGTTGATATTGTGCAAGAACATATTCATACGAGCCAAGTTGTAGTTGGTCATATTGATTTCCTGACCAAAGAAACCATCCTCTAAGATATGGTCTTCATATTGTTTTTTCATTTGAAGAAGGAGAGAGCCTGAACCACATGTTGGGTCATAGACCTTGTTAATCTTGTCCTTGCCGACCATCACTAGACGAGCTAATAGTTTAGAGACTGTCTGAGGTGTGAAAAATTCACCCCCACTTTTTCCTGCATTACTTGCATAGTTGGAAATCAAGAACTCATAAGCATCCCCAAAGGCATCGATGTCATTTTTCTCAAAGTTACCAAAGTTAATGCTATTGATACCATTTAGAATGTCAGAAAGTCGTTTATTTTTTTCTGGAACAGTTCCACCAAGGATATTGCTTCGTGTATCCAAGTTATCAAACAAACCTTTGATATCATCCTCTGATTTGAAGCCAATCGCTGATTTCTCAATAGCTTGGAAAATATTGGCCAAGTCTTCGTTTAAATTTTCATTTTTCGAGGCATTCTTGACTACATTTTCAAATAGTTGACTCGGAAGGATAAAGAATCCCTTATCCTCAACTGTCCCTGGTTTAAAATCTTGCTCAGCTTCTTGGTCACTCAATTCAGCATAACGGAATTCTAAATCCCCAGCCTCATGCTCAGCGCGGTCAAAATAATCAGCCATATGCTCTGAAATAAAGCGATAGAATAGGATTCCTAAAATGTATTGTTTAAAATCCCAACCATCTACAGCTCCACGAACATCGTCCGCAATCGCCCAAATCTTACGATGCAGTTCCTTGCGTTCTGCATTTTCTTTACTTGCCATTTTCACTTCCCTTATTAAATAAATGTATTATCTCTTTTATTTTATCATATTTTAAGAAAACCCACTCGAAGCGAGAAGAGCGAGTGGGATAGAAATGTTTTTAGATTAAGATTTTACAATTTTATTCTATAAATTCAACTATTTTTTGATTTTATTAAGATAGTAGAACATTTTTCATACCATCCTTATCATCACTCTTTATAAATACAAGATTTCGTTTTCCTGTTAACTCTACCAATTTTGCTTTACCAAGAATGATTGCAAGATTCTTAATAATCGAACGTTTAGCAGGCTCATCAAAATAAGTAAAAACAAATCGATAAATATATTTTCCATTCTCTGCTAATTCAAAACATTTTTGAAATATTTCCTTATCCAAAGGATCAACCGAGTGACCAAAAACAATAATATTCTTTGAATTTGGAAGTTGACCACCGAATGCATCACCTATATCATAGAAAGTTCGTTTAAAAAATTCTTCAAATTTATTTCCAGTTTCCTTAACAACTCTTTGGTAATATTTCTGATAAGGAATTAAATCACTGTTGACATCATTTTCTTTGTCCTCAATTCCAAAGACCATAGTATTGATTCGACTGAAGGGTCTATCTAAATCAATTCGGCCATGTATGAAATGAGTTCTCTCCTCATAAGTCCCAAATAAATATCCTGATGTATTAGTATAATTAAAGTTTAAAACAGAGGAATTTGACAAATCAGATATTGCATCTAGAGCTGTTGAACTTGCTTCAATCCTTCGAATATCAAAATCTAAATACGACAGATAAATTTCTAATAGTTCTGTTAATAAATTTAACTGTTCGATAAAAATGTAATTTAATTTATTCAATACCAAATCTCTATCCAAAAACTTCCATTCATAGTGACTGTAGAGTGGAGCGAATACCTCTGCAATAAAGTATTTTGCGCTGAAATTAGTTTCATTTTTCAAACTATCTCTACTTTTTCTAACTGGATGTATATCTGATAAATCATATAGTAATTTCATATTCTCTTTAAAATACATTATTGCATCCGCTAGTTGGGAGATCATGATTTCAAGATTAGACCAATTATCTCCAAGAGTATCTTTGTTTTCGTTGATAAATTTCAAATATAAATTATCTTTGTATTTCTCAATACTAATATTTTTAGCTTTTAGAAACTCCAGTAACTCATCATCTGGATTAGAAAATAATTGTTTTTCAAACTCAATAAAATCGGTATACCTTGTATCTCGGTTCATCGCACGATCAAACCCGTTGCCCAATATTAAAATTGTATCTGCCATAAAATTTCCTCTTATCTATTATAATTGGATTATCTTTTACACTTTTTTATCACTTCCACTATAACAGAAACATATATTTTTTCAGTCTTTTTCTCTAACATTATACCACGAAACCACAAAAATCCCCTTAGAATTCCGCTTCTAAGGGGTTGTCTTTATCCTGCTGCTTGGCCTGGTTCTTATGGTTTGGTCTTTTTATCTTTCTTGCTACTAGTGATGAGACGGCGCTTGCTATCTCTGATGCTATTGAGTTCCTTGAGGAGTTGAGTCAAGTGCTCCTTTTCAGGATAGGCTTCTGCACTGGCTACAGTATAGCACATAAAGAGGTCGTAGATGCTGGTTAGTTCGGTGCGGACTTGTCTAGTCTTGCCGACTTCCTTGGTAAACTTATGCGCACGCACCTGACTTTCCACTTGGTCATATTCCTCTTGAGCATTGACCACCACCGTCAGCAGTAGAATACTTTTAAATTCATGGAATGACGATTGTTCTAAACCTAGAATAAATTTAAACTTTAGGAAAGAGACATGTTCTAAGTCTCGAAGGTCTATTCACTATCCATTCCTCATCAAAAACAATCATTCCCCCTTTCTACTCCAAAATATGGTATAGTAGAGTTATACTATCTATGAGGAGTTTACATGTCACAGGATAAACAAATGAAAGCTGTTTCTCCCCTTCTGCAGCAAGTTATCAATATCTCATCGATTGTCGGTGGGGTTGGGAGTTTGATTTTCTGTATTTGGGCTTATCAGGCTGGGATTTTACAGTCCAAGGAAACCCTCTCTGCCTTTATCCAGCAGGCAGGTATCTGGGGGCCACCTCTCTTTATCTTTTTACAGATTTTACAGACAGTCGTCCCTATCATTCCTGGAGCCTTGACCTCAGTGGCAGGGGTCTTTATCTACGGCCACATCATCGGGACTATCTACAACTATATCGGCATCGTGATTGGCTGTGCCATTATCTTTTATCTGGTGCGACTCTATGGGGCCGCCTTTGTCCAGTCTGTCGTCAGCAAGCGCACCTATGACAAGTATATCGGCTGGCTTGATAAGGGTAATCGTTTTGACCGTTTCTTTATCTTTATGATGATTTGGCCGATTAGCCCCGCTGACTTTCTCTGTATGCTGGCTGCCTTAACCAAGATGAGTTTCAAGCGCTATATGACCATCATCATTCTGACCAAACCCTTTACCCTCGTGGTTTATACCTACGGTCTGACCTATATTATCGACTTCTTCTGGCAAATGCTTTGATACATAAAAAATCCGTTTGGTTGCCCAAGCGGATTTTGTACTTTATTTTGAAACTTCTTTTGCAAGGACAAAGTTCCCAAGAGTAGCAGAACCATTTCCTGCGACTGCTGGCGTTACGATGTAGTCACGCACATCTGGTACTGGTAGGTAGCCATTAAGGAGAGCTGTAAATTTCTCACGGACACGATCCAGCATGTGTTGTTGAGCCATGACCCCTCCACCAAAGACAATCACGTCTGGGCGGAAAGTCACTGTCGCATTAACCGCAGCTTGAGCGATATAGTAGGCTTGAACATCCCAAACAGGGTTATTGAGTT
Source organism: Streptococcus sp. D2 (assembly GCF_006385825.1). Lineage (GTDB taxonomy): Bacteria > Bacillota > Bacilli > Lactobacillales > Streptococcaceae > Streptococcus > Streptococcus shenyangsis. Next base: position 69,938 of record NZ_VFSI01000005.1, read on the forward strand.
CAATATTTTCCCCACGTACACCTGTACGAGCTTCCAAACTTGGACCAGCTGCATAGCCTTCCAGACATCCCTTATGGAAAGGACAAACACCCTTAAACTCTTTTTCAATATCCATTGGGTGTCTAGCCACATAGTAGTGACCCATTTCAGGGTGACCAACACCACCGATAAACTCACCACGTTGGATGACACCTGCACCGATACCTGTACCGATTGTGTAGTAAACCAAGTTTTCGATACGACCACCAGCGTTGTTACGGGCAACCACTTCACCATAAGCAGAGCTGTTTACGTCTGTAGTGAAGTACATTGGCACGTTTAGGGCGCGACGAAGGGCACCAAGCAAGTCCACATTTGCCCAGTTTGGTTTTGGAGTTGTTGTGATAAAGCCATAAGTTTTTGAGTTTTTATCAATATCAATCGGACCAAATGAACCAACTGCAAGACCAGCAAGGTTATCGAATTTTGAGAAGAACTCAATGGTTTTATCGATTGTTTCGATTGGAGTTGTTGTTGGAAATTGTGTTTTTTCTACAACGTTAAAATTTTCATCACCGACAGCACAGACAAATTTTGTACCGCCTGCTTCCAAACTTCCGTATAGTTTTGTCATGATTAACCTCTTGTATTTATTTTCTTTATTATAGCATATTTCCAGACTGAAAATTGCTCAATATTTTAGATTTTCCTCTGTAAATTTTACCATTCAATCAAAAACGAACAAACATGACATTTGTTCGTTTTTATGAATCTATTAAGCTTTAACTTCAATGACTGCGTCACCCTTAGCAACTGATCCAGAAGCAACTGGATTTACTGAAGCAAAGTCTGCAGTGTTTGTCACGATAACCATAGTTGTGTTGTCAAGTCCTGCAGCGGCAATCTTAGCTGAGTCAAATGTTCCAAGAACATCTCCTGCTTTCACCTTGTCACCTTGGGCAACTTTTGCTTCAAAACCGTCACCGTTCATTGTTACAGTGTCGATACCAACGTGGATCAAAACTTCAGCACCATCGGTTGTTTTCAAACCGAAGGCATGTCCTGTTGGAAAGGCGATTGAAACTTCAGCATCAGCTGGTGCATAAACCACACCTTGGCTAGGTTTCACAGCAATACCTTGTCCCATAGCTCCACTTGAGAAGACTGGGTCATTGACATCAGCAAGAGCGACAACATCACCAACGATAGGAGTTTGGATTGTTTCGTCTGTTAGCTTAGATGCAGTTTCTACTACTTCTTCGCTAATTTCAGGCTTTTTTACAGTTGATTCTCCATCAGTTTCATCTTCATAACCAAACATATAAGTAAGGGCAAAACCAAGGGCAAATGATACAGCTACCATAAGAAGGTATAGTGGAAGTTGTCCATTACCAAGATAAAGCATTGTACCAGGGATGATGGTGATACCATTACCAGTACCAGCAAGACCAAGGATAGATGCCAATCCACCACCGATTGCACCAGCGATCAATGAAAGGAAGAATGGTTTACGGTAACGCAAGTTAACCCCGAAGATAGCAGGCTCAGTAATACCTAGGAAGGCAGAAAGGGCTGCTGGGAAAGCAAGAGTTTTAAGTTTTGGATTTTTAGTTTTCACACCAACTGCTACAGTTGCAGCACCTTGTGCAGTCATAGCAGCTGTGATGATAGCGTTGAATGGGTTAGCATGGTCAGCAGCAAGCAATTGAACTTCAAGCAAGTTGAAGATGTGGTGAACACCTGATACGACGATAACTTGGTGAACTCCACCAATCAAGAAACCACCAAGACCAAATGGCAAGTTAAGAATAGCTTTTGTTCCAAGAAGGATGTAGTTTTCAACAACATGGAAGACTGGTCCGATGACAAAGAGTCCAAGGATAGACATGACCAAAAGTGTCACGAATGGTGTTACCAAGAGGTCAATCACATCTGGAACAACCTTGCGGACAGCTTTTTCAAATTTAGCTCCGACAACCCCGATGATGAAGGCTGGAAGAACAGATCCTTGCAAACCAACAACTGGGATAAATCCGAAGAAGTTCATAGCAGTCACTTCACCACCAGAAGCAACGGCCCAAGCATTTGGAAGTGAACCGGAAACCAGCATCATACCAAGAACGATACCAACAGCTGGATTTCCACCGAATACACGGAAAGTTGACCACACAACCAAACCTGGCAAGATGATAAAGGCTGTATCTGTCAAGATTTGTGTGTAAGTTGCAAAGTCACCTGGAAGCGGCATTTCAAGAGCGTTGAAAAGACCACGCACACCCATGAAGAGACCTGTCGCTACGATAACAGGGATGATTGGAACGAAAACATCACCGAAAGTACGGATCGCACGTTGGAACCAATTTCCTTGTTTAGCAGCTTCTGCCTTCATTTCATCCTTAGATGATGTTGGCAAACCAAGAGCTACAACTTCGTCGTACATCTTGTTAACTGTACCAGTACCAAAGATGATTTGGTATTGACCTGAGTTAAAGAAAGCACCTTGAACTTTTTCCAAGCTCTCGATAGCATCCTTGTTGATCTTCGCTTCATCTTTTACCATAACACGGAGGCGAGTTGCACAGTGAGCTACACTGTTAACATTCTCACGTCCGCCCAAGGCATCGATGACTTTTTTTGCAATTTCCTGATTGTTCATTTGCAAAAATCTCCTTATAAAAAATTTATTCTTGTATGAAAGCGATTTTACTCGCCCTACGAGTATTATTTTATCATCTTTCAAAAATATGTCAAGCGTTTTGCAGAAAAAAATTGCTATTTTTTATTTTTTGATTGTTTTTGCTATTTTTTTCATCAACACAGCCATAACACCCTCTAAAATCAAGGTTTTTACTTTAAAGTTTTCAAAAGCTTTCATATTTTCATCATTTTTCATAAAATTACGTTCCTAGATTCTGTCAATCGTTTGACATTTTTTTCTTTAATTTAGTGTAAAAGACTTGCTTTTTTATAAGGAAACGTTTACTATTAAGATAGTAGAATTTATGGAGGAAATAGAAATGGAATGGACTACTGAACGTCGTTACAGACGTTATGAAGATTGGACACAAGAAGAAATTAAACAAATCAAAGAAAATATGGCTCAGTCTCCATGGCATACAAGCTATCACATCGAACCCAAGCAGGGTCTTTTAAATGATCCAAATGGTTTTTCATATTTCGATGGCAAGTGGGTTGTCTTTTACCAAAACTTTCCCTTTGGTGCAGCTCATGGTTTAAAATCTTGGGTACAACTTGAAAGTGATGATTTAGTTCATTTTTCAGAAACTGGAGTTAAGGTTCTACCTGATACTCCTTTAGATAGCCACGGTGCTTACTCAGGATCTGCTATGCAGTTTGGAGAACAATTATTCCTCTTTTATACTGGAAATGTTCGTGATGAAAATTGGATTCGCCATCCTTACCAGATTGGTGCCTTAGTGGACAAGGATGGAAAGATTAAAAAGATTGATAAAATCTTGATTGATCAGCCTGCTGATGCTACTGACCACTTCCGCGATCCACAGATTTTTAACTTTAAAGGACAATACTACGCTATCGTTGGTGGTCAAGATTTGGACAAAAAAGGATTTGTCCGTCTCTATAAGGCTATCGAAAATGATTATACAAACTGGCAAGAAGTTGGTGATTTGGACTTCAACAATGACCGTACTGCTTATATGATGGAGTGCCCAAATCTAGTCTTTGTCGGAGAACAACCTGTCCTTCTTTACTGCCCACAAGGTTTGGATAAAAAGGTTCTTGACTATGACAATATCTATCCAAACATGTATAAAATCGGCACTTCCTTTGATCCAGAAAATGCTCGTATGGTAGATGTGTCTGAACTACACAACCTCGATTATGGTTTTGAAGCCTATGCCACTCAAGCCTTCAATGCCCCTGATGGACGTGCCCTTGCTGTTAGTTGGCTTGGTTTACCGGATGTGTCTTATCCATCTGATCGTTTTGATCACCAAGGAACCTTCTCATTGGTAAAAGAACTTACCATTAAAGACGGCAAACTCTATCAATACCCTGTAGCAGCTATCAAGGATCTTCGTGCTTCAGAAGAGGAATTTTCAAATCGTTCTGAAACCAAAAATACCTACGAACTTGAGCTTAATATAGAAGCTAATAGCCAAAGTGAAATTGTCCTTCTTGCTGATAAAGACGGCAAGGGGCTATCTATCAATTTTGACCTTGTCAATGGCCAAGTAACCGTTGATCGTAGTCAAGCTGGAGAACAATATGCTCAAGAATTTGGAACTACTCGCTCTTGCTCAGTTACTAATCAAGCAACTACTGTCAATATCTTCATCGACAACTCAGTCTTTGAAATCTTTATCAATAAAGGAGAAAAAGTATTTTCTGGTCGTGTCTTCCCTCACGAAGATCAAAATGGAATCCTCATTAAATCTGGAAACCCAACTGGAACATACTACGAATTAGAATATGGTCGCAAAACTAACTGATGTCGCAGAACTAGCAGGCGTCAGCCCAACTACTGTCTCACGTGTTATTAATAAAAAAGGCTACCTGTCAGAAAAAACTATTCAAAAGGTTAAAGATGCTATGCGTGAGCTGGGCTATAAACCCAACAACCTAGCTCGCAGTCTTCAAGGTAAATCCGCCAAGTTAATCGGTTTGATTTTCCCAAAAATCAGCCATGTTTTCTATGCTGAATTGATTGATAAATTGGAACACGAACTCTTCAAAAAAGGTTACAAGACCATCATCTGTAATAGTGAGCATGATTCAGAAAAAGAACGCGAGTACATCGAAATGCTAGAAGCCAACCAGGTGGACGGCATCATTTCGGGAAGTCACAACCTTGGGATTGAGGATTACAATCGCGTGACGGCTCCAATCATTTCATTTGACCGTAACCTATCACCAGACATACCTGTCGTTTCTTCTGACAACTATGCTGGTGGAGTTCTAGCCGCTCAGACCTTGGCTAAAACTGGAGCCAAATCTATTATCATGATTACAGGAAATGACAATTCCAATTCACCAACTGGACTTCGTCATGCTGGTTTTGCTTCAATCTTGCCAAAGGCTCCTATTATCAATGTTTCCAGTGACTTTTCACCCCTACGCAAGGAAATGGAAATTAAAAATATCCTGACCAAACAAAAACCAGATGCGATTTTCGCCTCTGATGATTTGACTGCTATTTTGGTTATTAAAATTGCTCAGGAGCTTGGTATCTCTGTTCCTGAACAACTAAAAGTTATCGGATATGACGGGACTTATTTTATTGAGAATTTCTACCCTCACCTCACTACCATTAAACAACCCTTGGAAGAGATTGCTCGCCTAACAGTTGATTTGCTCTTACAAAAAATTGAAGGCAAAGAGGTTGCTACTACTGGTTATTTCTTACCAGTTACATTATTGCCAGGAAAAAGTATTTAAGTACAAGAAAACTCAGACCAATTCGTCTGAGTTTTTTATGATCTTAAGTTTTCGAGATAGCGCCGGGCTGTCTCTAGGTTAAAGGTTTTATCCGCGATGAGGCGCTCGACTAGAGGAGCTACCTCGGATTCACTGGCACCTGCGAGGAGTGCCAAGGATTTGGCCTGCAATTTCATGTGTCCTTGCTGGATTCCTGTGCTCACCAAGGCTTTGAGGGCCGCAAAATTTTGGGCAAGCCCGATAGACACGATAATCTGGGCTAATTCTTTGGCAGAAGGATTTCCCAGTAGCTCATGACTGAGGGCTACACGAGGGTTGAGGCCGATAGAACCACCCTTGGTCGCTACAGGCATGGGTAAAGTCATCTCACCGACCAATTCTTCTGTCTCCAAGTCTAGACGCCAAGAGCTGAGACCTTGATAGCGTCCGTCTTGACTGGCAAAAGCATGAGCCCCTGCCTCAATAGCACGCCAGTCATTACCAGTTGCAATCAAAACGGCATCAATACCATTAAAAATCCCTTTATTGTGGGTAGCTGCTCGATAAGGATCAGCTTGCGCAAATTGGCACGCCAAAGCAATTTTCTCTGCAATTTCTCGTCCTTGATCCTTTTGACGGCTCAAATAGCGAAAGGCGATGCGACAACTTGCAGTAACCAAAGAATCGGTCGCGTAGTTAGACAGAATACCCATGAGACTCTGTCCCTGACTGAGTTCTTCTACGACTGGCTTCAAGGCTTCCAGCATGGTATTGAGCATATTTGCTCCCATGGCTTCCTGCGTATCGACATGGAGATAAACAACGAGGAAGTCTGTTTCGCCTTTAATCTGCTCTACATGCAGATCACGCGCCCCACCTCCACGTTTAACGATAGAAGGATAGGCTTGATTGGCAAGTTCTAAGAGCTCCGCTTTCTTGTTAGTAATCTTCTCTTGCGCTTGTTCAGGATCAGCAACTTGATAAAGGGCTACCTGACCGATCATCTGGCGCTGATGTACTTGAGCGGTAAAGCCACCTGCTCGCTTGATGATTTTGCTGGCATAGCTGGCTGCAGCAACTACTGAGGGTTCTTCTGTCACATAGGGAACTGTATAGTCCTGCCCATTCACCAAAAGTTCTGGAATGATAGAATAAGGCAGAGAAAAAGTTCCTACCACATTCTCACTCAGCTGGTCTGCGACAGTCACACTAATTTGTTCATCCTGCTCCAGACTCGCTTGCTTCTCAGGACTAAGGAGCGCCTGAGCTTGCAACAGCTCGAGGCGCTCTTGGTATGATTTTTTAGAAAATCCATTCCAACTTATCTTCATTATTTTTCAACCTTGCTATAACGACGTTGGTGGTCGACAATTTCAACCAAGGCAAACTCTTGATTTTCATAGCCAGCAAACTGGGCTGAGTTTGTTTCATCTAAGTCTACTTCCTCAAAGAAGACTTTTTCATAGTCAGCAACAGACAGGGCAGTTCGTTGGTTGAGCTTGTTCAAGCGGTCTTTATCCAGATAAGCTTCATAACCTTCAACCAATTCACCACTGAAAAACTCAGCCACAGCCCCACTTCCGTAACTATAAAGGGCAATTTTGTCCCCAGCTTTCAAGCTATCTGTATTTTCCAAGAGAGACAAGAGTCCAAGGAAGAGGGATCCTGTGTAGATATTCCCTACCTTCTGACTGTAGAGAATAGACTGGTCAAAATGCTTTTGCAAGAGGTCTTTTTTCTCTTGAGGCAAGTTCTTATCCATGATTTTTTTCAAGCCTTTTAGCGCTAATTTAGGATAAGGCAAGTGGAAGCAAACAGCTGCAAAATCATCCAAAGTAAGCTGGTAGCGTTTTTGGTATTCAAGCCAAGTTGTTTTCAAACTATCCAAATATTGTTGAGTAGAATAGACACCATTTACATAAGGAGTTGTTGAGTAATTTGGACGCCAAAAATCCATGATGTCACGAGTCTGAGCTACATTGTCATTATTAAAGGCCATAATGCGTGGATTTTGTGTAATCAACATTGCCACACTTCCGGCACCCTGAGTTGGTTCTCCTGGAGTTTCAATACCATATTTGGCAATATCACTGGCAATAACCAAAACTTTGGACTCTGGAGAATTTTCCACATGCAATTTGGCATAATGAAGGGCAGCTGTCGCTCCATAGCAGGCTTCTTTAATCTCGAAACTACGAGCAAAGGGCTGGATGCCAAGCAAGCCATGCACAAAGACGGCCGCAGCCTTACTCTGGTCAATTCCTGACTCGGTAGCCACAATGACCATGTCAATTTCTGCTCTCTCTTGCTCAGTTAAAATAGAGTCACTTGCACTAGCCGCCAAGGTCACGATGTCCTCAGTTAGAGGCGCAATACTCAATTCCTTGAGCAAGAGTCCTTTGCTTAATTTTTCAGGGTCAATTCCCCTCGCTTCTGCTAAGTCTTGTAATTTCAAGACATATTGACTGGTTGCAAAACCAATCTTATCAATACCGATTGTCATATTTACCTCTGTTTTATCATTCATGTAAAAAATCGTTCTATACTATTTTATCACAAATGGCAGTAAAAGAGAGAAAAAAGACTTGATTCACCAAATCAAGTCTCTTGTTAGTCTAACGATTTTGCTGTTTTCGTAAGTAGGAATACAGTCTGAGAATCACTGTTCCGCTAGCCATTCCAATGGAAATTACCAGAGCCAACATGACAACTAAGGTTGCACTAGCAATGGCGTGACTGTAATCACCTGTCACAAAAAAGGCTGTTGTCCGATAAGAAAGGTATCCCGGAACCAGGGGTGCCAAAATGGCCAAGATAAAGACCACAGCAGGGGTCTTGTAAAGAATACTTAAAATCTGACTAACACAAGAACCGATAATGGCAGCAATGAAGGTAGCTACAATAACATTGGTTGGTTCCTTAAGCAAGAGATAAATTAGCCAGACAGCCATGCCCAAAATCCCTCCTGGTAAGAGCATAGACCGCTGAACATTGAGTACGATTAAAAAAGTGATGATAGCAAGAAGACTTGCTACTGCTTGTAATAAAAAGGTAGTTAGTGTCATATTAGTTCATCAATACCAAGGCGACAGAAGTTCCTGCCCCTAAAGCAAGGGTAATGAGTAGGGATTCAAACATTTTACTCATACCAGAGTTTATGTGGTTGGTCATAATATCCCGAACCGCATTGGTCAAGGCAATTCCAGGTACAAAAGGCATGACGGCACCAGCTATAATCAAATCTGCTGTTGAAGGAAAGCCCGTGTAGCGAGCCCAAAACTGGGCTATCATCCCAAAGACAAAGGCCCCAGCAAAGGCTGTTACAAAGGGAATTCGGATAAACTTTTCTACATAGAGGGAAAAGGCAAAACCAAATAAGGTAGCCACTCCTGCCCCGAGTGCGTCATAGATATTTCCACTAAACATAATTGAAAAGAAAGGGGCACTAAAGGTCGCAGCCAAAGTTACCTGCAACTTAGTATAGGGAAGGGGTTGGGCTTGCAAAGCCTTCAATTGCTTAAAGGCTGTTTCTAAATCAATCTGCCCCCCAACCAGCTGACGAGAAATCTGGTTCACATCGCAGACTTTTTCGATGTTATAAGAAGAGGAGGTCACGCGCTTCATGCGCGAAATATTGGTATTTTCAATCGAGAAAAAGATGGCAGCAGGCATGGCAAGAACATTGCAATCCACAATCCCCTGCGAATGCGCGATCCGAATCATGGTATCTTCTACACGATGGATTTCTGAACCACTTTTAAGGAGAATGGTCCCAGCTAACATAATCACGTCGATGACCGCATTTAATTCTCTTGATTCTTCCATGCTTTCCTCCTTTTATCAACTCCTTCTATTCTATCACAAATCTGGAGTCAAAAAAAATCTTTGCCATGAAATCATGACAAAGATTCGTCTAATCACGTGAATTTTCATTGTTGCCTTCACTACTTGATGGAGTAGTAGCAGGCGCATTCCCTCGTTGATTTCCTTGTGGGTTCCCCTGACTTGGTGTCGTAGTAGAACCTTGGTTTCCACGTTGGACTGGTGCTGATGATGACGTTGACGGCGGTGTTTTTGGTTTGTAGATTGAAATCTTGACACGCGTCTTAGTCAAATCAACCTTTTCACCCGCTTTTGGACTCTGTTCAACGACTGTACCTTCAGCAGTTCCATCAGGAGCTGTCGACACTTCTACAACTTCAATATTGGCTTCTTTAATACCGACAATTTGAACGAGATTATTTTTAGTAAATTCAAGACTAGATCCTGTATAACTTGGCATGGCAACTCTAGTTACTTTCTTAGCAACGGTTAAGGTAATCGTTGAGGCCTTGCTCAAATCATAGGTTGTTCCGGCAGCTGGACTCTGTCTAAGAACAGTTCCTGCTTCGCTCTCGCTTGATTCTTCTTCCTCAATCTTGATGAGATTTTCAGGAACCTTATTCTGCTTGAGTTCTGCGATAACATCTGTAGATTTACGGCCTATATAATTGCTCAATTGGAAAGATTGCTTGCCTGATGAGACAACCAAATTGATTTTCGTTCCTTCTTTTCGACCAGTTCCAGCGTCAGGATCTGTACGAATAATCCGCCCTTCTTCTACCTTTTCACTAGCCTCTGATTTCTCCTCGCCAATCTCAAAATTGGCTTTCTTGAGGGTTTCCTTGGCTTCCGCAACTGTCTGACCTGCCACATCTGGAATGGCAATGGTTGCAGGAGTTCTGGATAGTATCCAAATAAGAGAAGCTGCCACCAATACAATGCTGGCCAACAAAATCATATAGCGAACTCTAAATTTCCGTTTCTTAACAGGTTTGGTTGCGTAATTGTCTTCCAAAACCTGCTGACTAGGTTTCGCAGCCTGTGGCTTCGGACTTTGTGTTTGCACCTTAGGAATCGAGGTCAATGTACTCTGGGATACCTTTGGTAGTGTCTTGGTGTCCGCCTTAGTAGTATCATTAAATACCAGTTTAGGCTCATTGCGACGATTGTAAGACAAGCTACTGGACAAGTCCACATACATCTCTGCAACTGACTGATAACGATCTGTCAATTTCTTGGCAGTTGCCTTAATAACAACATTCTCCAAAGCCTGAGGCACAGATGGATTCTCATCAATAACTGATGGTAGTGGTTTTTGGAAATGCTGAAGGGCGATGGTCACCGCACTATCCCCGTCATAAGGGATATGGCCTGTCAGCATCTCATAGAAAATAATCCCCATGGCATAGATATCACTCTGTACAGTCGCCTTAGAACCACGCGCCTGCTCTGGTGACAAGTAATGAACCGAGCCCAGCATTGAGTTAGTCTGAGTCAGACTTGTCTCTGCAAAGGCTACTGCAATCCCAAAGTCTGTTACTTTGGCAGTCCCATCTGGTGTCAAGAGGATATTTTGAGGTTTCAAGTCCCGGTGAACAATTCCTCTGGTATGGGCCAAACGCATGGCTAGGAGGATTTGTCCCATGATACGGACGGCTTCTTCATTAGAAAGAGGATAGTGTTCCTTGATATAACGTTTAAGGTCTAGTCCAGCAACATACTCCATTGCAAGATACTGTTGACCGTCTTCCTCACCAATATCTGTAATCCGAACGATATGAGGATGGTCCAAATCCGCCATGGCTCTCGCTTCCCGCTGAAAACGCGCCACAGCAATCGGATCTGTCTGGTAATTGGTCCTCAGGACCTTCACTGCCACTTCTTCCCCGTCTAGAATCAAATCTTTGGCCAAGTAAACATCTGCCATGCCTCCTCGACCAATCTGTTTGATAATTCGATACCGCCCGGCAAAAATCTTGCCGATTTGGATCATTTTGCATCCTCCTCGTTCATAGAAACAAGGGCAACCGTAATGTTGTCTAAACCTCCTGCATTGTTAGCAAAACGCACAAGCGTCGCTGTTTTATCTGCCAAAGGAATATCACTAGTTACAATATCACAAATCTCACTGCCTGAAATCATGTTGGTCAAACCATCACTATTGAGCAAGAGATAGTCACCTGGCTCAAGGGTAATCATTCCAAAATCAGGCTGAATTTCATCTTTTTGACCGATTGACTGGGTAATAATATTTTTCTGTGGATGACTGGCTGCTTCTTCTGGCGTCAATTGACCTGCCTTGAGTAATTCATTGACCAAGGAATGGTCGCTCGTTAACTGGTGGTATTCTTCTCCACGAATCAAACCGATACGAGAATCTCCAATGTGGGCATAGATAGCCTGATTACCAATAATAGCAACAGCTTCTAAAGTTGTTCCCATTCCTTTATAGGCATCATCTTGTCCAAGTTGATGAATCTTTTGATTTTCAATTTCTAGGTAATTGGCGAACCATTCACGCACTTCATTGACTGTATCGATCTGGGTGTCAACCCAAGCTATACCTAGGTCTGTTACCGCCATTTCACTAGCGATATTCCCTGCGCGATGACCTCCCATCCCATCAGCTAAAATAATCATAGTACGTCCAGCTCTATTGACATAGTGGTTGACATAGTCTTGGTTATTTGTTCGTTTCTGACCAACATCTGTTAATAATGAAATTTCCATGTGTCAGTTCCTTCCTAATCCGATATCTTACGAAATTGACTGATGAAGAATCCATCACTTCCATACAATTCAGGTGTGATGAGGATACAGCCATCTTTCATGATATCCTTACATTCATGTTCTAGCTTTACCTGCTCGAACTCAGGATGACTTTCTAAAAACGCCTCAACGACTTGAAAATTCTCCTCTGAGACAATAGTACAGGTACTATAAGTTATTATACCACCTTTGCCTAGTGTTTGACAAACACTACCTAATATTTCTAGCTGAATTTCCTGCAAGGACGCGAAATCTGCCGTTTCTTTATTGTATTTGATGTCTGGTTTTCGGCGCAAAAGACCGATTCCTGAACAGGGAGCATCCACCAAAATCTTATCAAATGAATCCTGACCAAAAAACTCATGTACCTTTCTGGCATCCAATTTTTGCCTTTGAACCCGATCTGCAACTCCCAGACGTTGAGCATTTTCTTGAATCAAGTCCAACTTGTGATCGTAAAGGTCCAAAGCCGTAACCTGACCTGTCGTAAGATAAGAGGCTATATGGGCTGTTTTCCCACCCGGAGCCGCACAAGCATCAAGCACTCGCTCATCTCCCTGCAAATTCAAAGTTGGCGCAACCAGTTGACTAGACTCGTCTTGGATGGTTATAGCCCCTTCTTCAAACAAATCATGGCCTGCAAAGTGCCCCTGCTCCTTAACCAGACCAGAAGGAGACAAGGATGAATCACTGGCCTCCAACAAGGCTTGGATTTCCTCTTTTCGTCCTAGATCTGTTACACGAATGCTGGCCTTGTTACGCACCAAGAGACTTTCAAAAATAGCCTTCGCTCGCTCCTCTCCGTATTCTTCCTTGATTTTGGCAACTAGCCAAACTGGGAGAGAATAGGCAAGGGAATCACGCTTGTTTTTTCGCTTGATGCTGGCAATATCTGGCCAGCCTTCACGCAGAATACGACGAAGGACAGCGTTGACTAATTTTTCACTGCCTTTTTTACGGACTTTGGCCAATTCCACTGCTTCATTGACCACAGCATGGTCTGGAATCTTATCCAAATAGCGAAGTTGGTAGGCACTCATGAGGAGCAGGACATAAAGCCAACTGTCTAACTGGTCTCTGTCCTCAATAAAGTGGGATAGGTACCATTCCAGAGTCAGTTTACGGGCTACCGTTCCATAGACCAGCTCGGTCACCAAGCCCTTGTCTGCTGCTGAAAGTTGACTTCCTTTGAGATGCTTATTTAAGGCGATATTTGAGTATGCTTGATTGATAAAAACATCCTCTAATACCGCTAGGGCTAAACTTCTAGCCGTTTCTACTTTAGTCACCAAATCGTTCTCCTACAGTTAATGTACGGCCAACTCCGTTGAGGAAGGAAGCAATGTCCATCTTAGGCTTACCTGCTGGCTGCACTTGCTTGAGAGACAAAGCTCCTTCTGCCGTTGCGACAATCAATTCTTTCTTGCCGATAGAGAGAATTTCACCTGGATTTCCCTGACCTTCTACTGGTAGGGCTTCATAAATCTTAAAGCGGTCACCCTTAAGAAAAGTATGGGCAACAGGCCAGGGGTTCATCCCACGGATTTGGTTGAAAAGTTGACGATTGCTTTTATTCCAGTCCAATTTTTCTTCCTCTGGTTTGATATTTGGAGAGAAGGTAACTTGGCTTGGTTCCTGCGGTTCAGATTGAATTTCCCCAGCAATATAGGCAGGTAAAGTATCCAAAAGCAAATCACGACCAACTAGCGCCAATTTTTCAAACAAGGTGCCTACATTGTCCTCATCTGTGATAGGGATACTGCGACGGGAAATCATGTCTCCTGCATCCATTTCCCTAACCATTTCCATAATGGTTACACCAGCTTCCTCATCCCCTTGAATCAAGGCATAATGGATAGGCGCACCACCACGGTGTTTAGGAAGAAGAGAGGCATGAACGTTGACCGCAAAGTCCATGCTATCAAGGAATTTACTTGGGAGAAACTGCCCAAATGCAGCAGTCACAATTCCATCTGCTCCTAGCTTCATAAGATCTTCCATCTCTGGACTTCCAGATAGTTTTTCAGGTTGGTAGATAGGAAGACCAGCTTCTTTAGCAGCCTGCTTGACTGGGGTTTCTTGGATCACTTTTTTACGACCAACAGCACGGTCTGGCTGGGTCACAACGGCTAGAATTTCGTAACGATTATCTGTCAAAAGTCCTTTTAATACTGTTGCTGAAAAGTCGGGGGTCCCCATAAAGATTAATTTTGTCATATCTTCTCCTTCTTATAAAAATTGCTGTGGCTCATGGTCAATGCTGAGACGGAGCTCACTATTTTCCCGTTCTTGAGTCAAGGCCAAGACCTGGTTGAGGGTTGGCCCCAGCTCATCTTCTAAACGGTATTTAATCAAAATCTGGTAATGATAGAGGTTGTGGGTACGAGCAATCGGTTTTGGCGTCGGCCCAAGGATGTTACTGGTTTCAGACAAACCTGACCGCAAAATGTTCATGACTTCATAAGCGCGTTTGACCACCTCTTCTTCTTTCTTGTGAGAAAGGGTAATGCCAATCGTAAAATAGTAAGGTGGATAACCAAGTTGTCGTCTGATTCCCATTTCATAGGCATAAAAACCTTCGTAATCCTGATCCTTGGCAAATCGAATAGCATAGTGCTGCGGATTATAGGACTGAATCAAGACCTGACCAGCTTTTTCAGCACGGCCTGCCCGGCCTGCCACCTGAGTCAAGAGCTGGAAGGTTCTCTCAGAAGAACGGAAATCAGGCAAATTCAAGGCTGTATCCGCATTGAGAACTCCGACTAAGGTCACATTTGGAAAATCCAATCCCTTGGCAATCATCTGAGTACCTAGTAAAATATCCGCTTCCCCTCGCCCAAACTGGTCAAGCAAGGCTTGGTGACTGCCTTTCTTTCGAGTCGTATCCACATCCATCCGCAAAATGCGGGCCTGGGGAAAGAGTTCTGCTAGCTCATCATAAGCCTTCTGTGTCCCTGTCCCATAGTAACGAATGCTGTGGCTCTTACAGTTAGGACAGTTCTGAGGAATGTCCTTCGAAAAGCCACAATAATGGCAATTCATGGTCTTGGTATCCATGTGCAAGGTCAAGGAAATGTCACAGTTGGGACAAGTATCCACAGTCCCACACTCTCGACACATGACAAAGCTAGAGTAACCACGGCGATTGAGCATGAGCACCACCTGCTCTTTTTTAGCCAGACGGTCTTGAATGGCTTCTAGCAAAGGGGGCGTAAAGTTTGAGGTCTCATTCTGTCCGATATAATCCCGAAAGTCAATCACTTGGACCTCAGGAATGGTAGCTAAAGGATTGGCACGTTGGGTCAGACGTAAGTGTTGATAGACGCCTTTTCCAGCCCTCGCACGGCTCTCTAAGCTCGGTGTCGCAGACCCAAGCACCAGAGCCGCTTGATTGTACTGAGCCCGTAAAATAGCCACCTCTCTGGCATGGTAACGAGGATTGCTGTCCTGCTTATAAGTCACCTCATGCTCCTCATCGATTATCATGACACCCAGATTTTTCAGCGGAGCAAAGATGGCTGATCTGGCTCCAACCACAACTTGAGCGTCTCCACGCTCAACCTTGCGCCATTCATCATACTTTTCACCATTGGACAGGCCTGAGTGCAGAATGGCCACTTTCTCACCAAATCGAGCTATAAAACGCTCCGTCATCTGTGGAGTCAAGGAAATCTCAGGAACCAGCAAAATAGCTGTCTTACCCTTATCCAAGGCTCCTTGGATTATTTGTAAGTAAACCTCGGTCTTCCCACTTCCTGTAATCCCTTGAAGGAGGAAGGGAGGCTGATGACTGCCAATAGCACTCACAACCGCATCACGCGCCTGTCTTTGCTCTGGATTCAACTCCAAAGGCTGACTTGCCTCAATGCCTTCAAAATAAGCAGCCGAGCGTTGAACTTCCTTTTGGACTATGGTAACAGCACCTTGTTCTACAAAGAAGTTGACTTGCTCTCGCGAGTAGGACTCTAACAAACTAGCCAAGGAAGCACTCTCAGGATGAGACAGCAAGTAATCTCTCAATTCCAACTTTTTCTTGGCGCGTGTAGAAATCTCTACACTTTCTAATTGAGCAAGGTCTACCTCATACCAAGACTGAGTCTTGACCTTCTTCTGATCGACAGCCTGATATTCTAGACCAAGCAAGCCTTTTCTAGTCAAACGCATCATTTCTGCTTGCTTACCTAAATCCAGAGAAGAAAAGGCAAGTGAATCTTCTGAACCAAACAGACGCTCTCGATCTTCCTGATTCAAACCTTCGAGAGGATAGAGAATCTTGTCATACCTGGAGTTCAGAAATCCCGGTAGCATAGCCTTAAGGATAGAGATTTTATAAGAAAAGACGGACTTGCGGAGCTCTTCAGCCAGCCAGAGTTGTTCTTGCGTGAGTACAGGAGAAAAATCCAGTACCTCGACAATATCTTTTAAATCTTGCGCCATCTCTTCTTCATCTGATTGGGACTCCAAATCAAGAACAATTCCTTGAATCAAGCGATTGCCCTTACCAAAGGGCACATGAACCCGCATCCCAACTTCTAGCATTCCCTCAAATTCCTTAGGAATCCTGTAACTATAGGGCTGGTCCGTCTGCATCAAGGGCACATCTACAATAATCTTGGCTATGGCCATCTTCTCACCTCCTCCTTGTCAGTAGATTCTTGCAATAGAAAAAATAAGATTGAGTCCCCCCAACCTTAAATTTTTTCACCATCTTCTTTTTCTTTAGCGATTTGCTCTTTGATTTTCTTTTCTTCTTCTTCTTTGCGGCGTTTTTCTTCTTCGATACGGCGACGCACTGCTTCACGTTTTCCTTCTGGATCTGGGTGAATTGTTACGTTTCCTGATTCGATTTCTTCTAAAGCGCGAAGAGTTGATTTTTCAGATTTGAAACCTTGAGTTGCTGGCGCACCTGCTTCTAATTCGTGGGCACGTTTTGCTTCCAAGATTACGAGTGAATATTTTGATGGAACCTTGTCGAGCAAGGTATCAATAGAGGGTTTTAACATCATTTGCTTGTACCTATTTTCTAAATTTTATCTGGTAGTTGGAGATTTTGGTAACATCTCCTGATAGTGACCAATGACACGATCCACACGGAAGTGTTCTGCTTCAATAACACGTTTGACACGCTCAGCAGCTAGGGGCACCTGATCGTTGACAATCGCATAATCATACTCACGCATAAGGGCAATTTCTTCCTTGGCCTTTTCGATTCGTTGGGCAATCACTTCTGCACTATCTGTTCCACGACCTACCAAACGATCTTGCAATTCATCCAAATCTGGTGGTGTCAGGAAGATAAAGACAGCATCCGGAACCTTTTTCTTGACCTGAAGAGCGCCCTGAACTTCAATTTCAAGGAAAACATCGATTCCCTTGTCCAAGGTTTCATTGACGTAGGTCAGAGGAGTTCCATAGTAGTTGCCGACATATTCTGCGTATTCCAACATCTGTCCTTGACGAATCAGTTCCTCAAACTCTTCACGAGTACGGAAGAAATAATCAACACCGTCCACTTCTCCAGGACGTTGTGCGCGTGTCGTCATCGATACAGAGTATTGAAATTGGTTTTCAGAACTCTCAAAAATCTCTCTTCTAACCGTTCCTTTTCCAACCCCTGAAGGACCAGAAAAAACGATTAGTAAGCCTCGGTCTGCCATTGTGTCTCCTTTTAGTCAGTCTGTGAAAATAAAATAAAATTTTCCTTCAGATAGTAGCATTTTACACAAACTATCCTTCTACAGTCTTTCTATCTAGTGTAACAAAAAAGCAGTAATTTTTCAACTGCTCTTTCTTATTTATTTAGCATAATCTACTGCACGAAGCTCGCGAATCACGGTTACCTTGATATTTCCTGGGTAATCGAGATTATTTTCAATTTTCTCACGAACTTTGTGAGCCAAGATTGTGACTTTGTCGTCCTTGATTTGTCCTGGATTGACCATGATGCGGATTTCACGTCCTGCTTGAAGGGCAAAGCTAGTTTGTACTCCTTCAAAGCCGTTCGCAATTTCTTCCAAATCATGGAGACGCTTGATATAGCTCTCAAGAGACTCACTACGAGCACCTGGACGGGCTGCACTCAAGGCATCTGCCGCAGCGACGATCACTGCAATCACGCTTTCAGCTTCAACATCTCCGTGGTGACTAGCAATCGTATTGACCACAACTGGGTGTTCCTTGTACTTACGAGCCAATTCCATACCGATTTCAACGTGGCTACCTTCAACCTCGCGGTCAATGGCTTTCCCGATATCGTGAAGGAATCCAGCACGACGGGCCAGAGCCGCATTTTCACCAAGCTCGCTGGCCATAATACCAGCCAGCTTAGCAACTTCAATCGAATGGCGCAAGACATTTTGTCCATAAGAGGTACGGAACTGCAAGCGTCCCATAATCTTCATCAAGTCTGGATGAAGGTTTGGCGCACCAATTTCATAGGCAGCAGCTTCACCATATTCACGGATCTTATTGTCAATCTCTTGACGGTTTTTCTCAACCAACTCTTCGATACGAGCTGGGTGGATACGACCATCCTTGAGCAACATTTCCATAGTCATACGGGCAATTTCACGACGAATCGGATCAAATCCTGACAAGGTCACTACTTCTGGTGTATCGTCGATAATCACATCGACCCCTGTCAAACTTTCAAAAGTACGAATGTTACGACCTTCACGACCAATAATGCGTCCCTTCATAGTATCGTCTGGCAGATGAACCGTTGAGTTTGTTGACTCCGCTACATATTCACCAGCGATACGTTGCATAGCTTGAACCAGGATGTCCTTGGCCATTTTGTCAGACCGTTCCTTGACCTCTTGCTCAGCTTCACGAATGCGACTGGCAATCTCCTTGGTCAAGTTTTCCTCTGTCTGTGCCAAGATAATATCTCGTGCTTCTGCCTGAGACAGGGCACCAATACGCTCTAGTTCTGCTTCTTTTTGTCTTTCGACTTCCTCTAATTGCTCTTCACGCGCATCAAGGTTTTTCGCTCTATCAGAAATACTTTGTTCTTTTTGTTCAAGTGTTTGTTCTTTACTCGTCAAATTGTCGTCCTTACGGTCGAGGCTAGTAGCTCTCTCTGTCAAACGACTTTCGATTTGTTTGAGTTCTTGACGTTCTGATTTGAATTCAGCATCCACTTCTTCACGGTATTTTCTGGCTTCTTCTTTGGCCTCCAATAGTGCTTCTTTTTTAAGAGACTTGCTTTCACGTTTAGCTTCATTAACAAGTAAATCCGCTTCACGCTCAGCTTGTCCACGTAAATTAGTTGCTTCTTGTTCAGCATTTAAAAGCATCAACTCCGCAGCTTCCTGAGATGATTTCATCTTAGCTGAGATGCTGACATATCCAATGACTAAACCAATGATGACGGCAAAAACAGCAATCGCAATCGACATGATTTCCATGTTTTTACCTCATTTTATTGTTATTCCGAATGACATACATTCTTTTACATTCTACCATAAAAAAGTGATTTTCACAAACCTAAAATAGAATATGTTTTGGGGAATTTGGAACACATTCACCAAAATAAACTTGTTGTTTAGAAAAGCCTACTTCGCAGTAGACTTAGTTTGTTTCTATTCTAATCGGCACTCTTCCAAAATTCTGCTCTGCTATACTTGACTTTCCAAGTTGGTAAATCTGGTCTGCCTTTTGGGTCATAGTATCCCAAGGCTCTTTGCCAATTCGACTGACTAGATTGACCTGTCCTTTCAGAGATTTAAGATGCTGCCTGCCTTTTTCGGTAAATCCAAGGACATGAATGGCTTCTGGCAAGTCACTTTCTCTAGCTTGCACCAAAATATAGGCCAAGAGGCGTCTGACACGCGCCTTGGTATAGCGTTTGGTAGCAACCACTTCAACCAATTCGTCAACAGACTGAGCCGTCTTGATAGCTTCCTTAATGCGCACAGCCATTTCTTGATTGACCTGATAGATGGTGGTTAGGTCTGGATTTGACAAGATTTGATATCGGAGCAAGGAAAAATAGTCTTCCCAGCTCACCTTACCGGCCTGCTCAAAGAGGGCAACAGAAGGCATAAAGCGTTCTAAGAAATCTTGGTCTGACTGATGCTGGCGCAGAGCTGTCGCCGAGGCAAAGTCCACATCCTTATCCACAGAATGGTAACCAGCGCCCTGACGCTGAATCGGCTGGAGTTTGATGTTGCGTCCCGCAACCGCCTTGGCATAGGCCAAAGCTAGAACATGATTGGGTGTATTGCCAGAAAAATCAAGACCTGCAAATTCCTCCCACATAGCTTGGGTTTTCTGGGGATAAGATAGTGAACCAGGCAGATTTTCCACAAATTTCTCCATCTCAGTACCTTGCTCTGTGTATAAGTCAGATATCTTTTGATAATCCAGAACTTCCTCTGTCCCGAAAGCTAGAGTATCAATGCCCAAGCGAGCCAAGATATCCACAGCTCCTTGACCGAAGAAATCCGCAGCCTGAACACTGACTAAAAAGGGCAATTCCACTACCAGATCCGCTCCATTTTCCAGCGCCATCTGGGCCCGTGTCCACTTGTCAATGATAGCAGGCTCTCCTCGCTGCATAAAATTACCAGACATGGCAACGATTTTCAGTCCCTCAGCCTGATCCAGCAGGTATTTATGCCCATTATGAAAAGGATTAAACTCCGCGATAATACCTGTGATGGTCATAGTGATCTCCTACTTCTGCGCGACAAAAAACCAACGGGTACTTGTCTCTGTCGGCTCCTTGTCCTCAAAGTCTGCATAGAGTTTGAAAGACTTAAATCCAGCCTGTTCCAGCAAAATATCATAGGTCAAGACTTCATAGGTCCGCTCCTCATGCACCTCATCGTGACGACTAAAGGAGCCGTCCGCTTCCTTGACAAAGAAAGTCAGCTCATGCACGATGGAGTGAGGCGCCGCATCCTCATAGGTATCCCAAAGCATGGCAAAATCTTCCGCATTTTCATGGTAGGAATAGCCTGGAAAAACTTCATCTGTCTGGTAGGTCGAATGCACATCAAAGATGAAAACTCCATCTTCATTAAGGGCATTATACACTTCCTTAAAAACATCCCCTACTTCCACCTCATCCTGCATGTAACAGATTGAGTCCGAATAACAAGTAACAAAGTCATATTTACCTGACTTGGACAAATCCAGCATATTGCCTTCCATAAAATCAATCTTTTGCTTGGCTGAAGCAGCTCTCTTCCCAGCAATCTTCAACATATCCCCACTCAAGTCAAGTCCAGTCACATCAAAACCAGCCTGAGAAAAGCGCACCGATTGAATTCCTGTCCCACAAGCCAATTCCAAGAGTTTCTTTCTCTCCTTGGTCTTAGGCAAGTGACGCAGAGAAAAATCCGTCCATTTGTCGTATAAACTATCGTCCATGACTGCATCATAGACCGCCGCAAAGGTTTCATAAGTTGCCATAATCATGATACCAAGAGCCTCCATGGTAAACACCACTCGCTCTTTACCTTTCTATCAATTTTTTCTAAAATAAGCAAAGAAACCCAGTTGACTACAACTGAGTTCATCTTCTAAGCAAGAGCTTCTGAAATATCTACTGAATTCGCCTCATGCCATAGTTTTTCTAGGTTATAGTGGGCACGCATTTCTTCTGAAAAGATATGTACCACCACAGCACCGAGGTCCAGCAAGACCCAGCCTCCAGCTGCATCGCCTTCGACATGACTGCCTTTAAAGCCTGCTTGAGCTACCTTTTCACGGATATTGTCAGCGATAGCGTCCAACTGACGGCTATTCATTGAGCTAGTGATCACAAAGTAGTCCGTCACACTAGTCAAATCTTGTACATCAAGTGCGAGGATATCCTCCGCACGTTTCTCATCAGCCGCTTTCACGACTAGTTCTAGTAATTCTTTTTCGTTCATTTAGTCCTCTTTCAAATAGTGCACAAAGGCGTTATAGGTTTCAAGGGTTTGGGGATAGATGGGAAATCCCTGATGAGCTAGATACTCCACGGTACGAGCTGTTTCGTAGGCCACCGCCTTATTGAGCGATAGCTCAGCAATCTCACGTGCCACATCCACTCCAGGAAATGCCCGATTGTGCTCGATATAGTCTGCGACATAGATAACCTTATCTAAATCGGTCATCTGACCAGCTCCGACTGTATGGATTTCAATGGCTCTCAGGATTTCTGTATCATGCAAATTCAAATCTTCCTGAATCTTGTAGATGCCAACCATACCATGCCAGACATTATTACCCCAGTTTTTGAGGTCAGGGTCTAACTGAAAACGATCAATCAAGTCTAAAAATTCCTGATCTGACAGCTTTTTAGCATAGTCATGAAGGAGCCCTGCTAAGCCTGCTTTCTCGGCATCGACTCCAAAGCGCTGAGCCAGTTCTATGGCTGCACGCTCCACACCCAAGCAATGGGTTAAGCGTTTCTCGGGTAGAAGCTCTGCCATTTTTTCCAACAAAGCCTCGCGAGAGCAATTGATATAGTTTTGGTATGCCATCAGTAAAGCCCCTCCTTCTCGATGTAGTCTAGCACAGGCTGAGGCAGGAGAAAGTTGGGTTTCCGTCCTTGGGCAATGAAGTCACGCACCATGCTGGATGAGATATCCATGAGAGGCACATCCACCCAGATAACTGGGTAAGAAGTTCCAGCCTTGTAGCGTGGGCGCTGAACCCCCACAAACTGAACTATGTCAACCAGTTCATCAATTCGGTACCACTTAGGCAGATAGTCCACCATATCGGCACCGATGATAAAGTAATAATCCGTATCCGGATTCTTCTCTGTCAAAATCTTCATGGTGTCGTAGGTGTAGGAAATACCCTTACGCTCCAACTCGATGGTTTCAATGGCTAGACCTTCGATCCCATCAATCGCCAATTCAAGCATTTTGAGACGATGGTGTTCAGGAATGGTTTCCTTTTTATCAACATGAGGAGGTTGGTATTCAGGCATGAGCAAGACCTGGTCCAGTCCCAACTGTTGCCGCACTTGGTCCGCAACGATCAGATGGGCATTGTGAACAGGGTTAAAATTTCCCCCTAAAATCCCGACTTGTTTGCGTTTTTTCTCCTTGATTTCTGGCTCCAACTCTACCTTAGTAAAAGGGGTCAATAATTCGATTGCCATAGGCTAGTCTCCTTTATTTCTCTGTAAAAACAGTTATTTGGAGTATAGTTTTTAGATTTCTTTGACTTTTTTAGAAATCTTGCGATTTTCTTTCTTGCTGGATTGTTTAAACAAAATCAAGATTCGTCCGATTTTTTGGACTGTATCCACACCGATTTCTTCTTCCAAGATTTCAGCTACTTCGTGGATATTTTCATCTGTGTTTTGCAAAAGAGTAACCTTGACCAATTCGCGTGCATCAAGTGCTTGACGAACACTGGTTTTGATTTGGTCGTTCAGTCCATTTTTCCCAATTTGGATGATGGGTTTAAGAGTGTGTGCCTGACTGTTAAGGAAGGCACGTTGTTTTGATGTTAATGACATAATATTCTTCCTTGTTTTTTGATAGTTATTTTAGGTGGTGAGGGACGGTCGGAACTAATTTTCCAAAGATCTCATCTTTGAAAAATGGATTTCCTGACCTCACAATTGAGCCTTGGTCTCAATTGTGCCCCTTGCCAATCTATCGATTGGCAAGACACCACGGCAATAACTATCTTTTTATGAGCTCACTTTGTTCGCTCAGTGATTTTATTTTAAATAATTGCTTTTCGTGTGACGACGGCGACGCCTTCTGGTGCCCAGACGGCGACTTTGGCAGTGCCTGTTACACGGATCCACCCTAGGCCTGAGATGACTAGATCTGTCTTGTCCTTGATGGTAAATACATGCTCAACCAGTTTAGGAAAATCTTCTTTTTCCTTGCTATTTGGTGGGGTTAAAAGGGTTCCGAGATGCTTGTCGTAAAAGGCACTAGCGCCTTCAAGTTTGGTACGATGGAGTTTCAATTCGTTGTCAAAGAAGGCAGTAAAACCTTGCTTTTCTCCTGCAATAAAGTCAAAGCGTCCGAGACCTCCTAAAAACAGGGTTTGTTCAGGATTGAGCTGATAGGTTTTAGGCTTGATTTCCTTTTTAGGGCTGACATACTTGAGATTTTTGGCCGTCAAGTAGTGGGCCATTTGGTGACGGTGGATGATTCCTGGCGTATCGTAAATATAAGATCCGTCGTCAAGCGGAATCTCAATCTTGTCCAAGGTTGTCCCTGGGAAGCGCGAAGTAGTGATGACATTTTGGTCACCTGTGATTTCTTGGATAATGGCATTAATTAGAGTTGATTTTCCAACGTTGGTCACACCGACCACATAGACATCGCGTCCCTTACGGTAATGTTCAATCTTGTCAATGACTTCCTTAATGGCATGTTTGTTTTGAGCTGAAGTTAGGACGACATCAACAGGACGAAGCCCTTCTTCATGGGCACGTTCCATCAGCCACTGGCCAATCTTTCCTGGTTTAACTGACTTAGGCAGGATATCTTTTTTATTTCCCACCAAAAGGACATCATTGCCCGATACAAAACGTGGCAAACCTGGGATAACAGAGCCATTAAAATCAAAGATATCAATGACATTGACCACTAAAGCATCACTGTCTCCCACCTCATGCAAGAGCTTGAGGAAATCATCGTCTGTCAACTGGACATCCGTGATTTCATTGTAGTGGCGGAGACGGAAACAGCGTTGGCAATAGACTTCGCCAGTCTCCAAGCCTTTTTCGAGTGCCGACTGGGGGGTAAAACCAAGACCAGCCTTGTCTGTCGTCTGAATGGTTGCTCCACAACCAATACAGAGAATTTCTTCCATAGTTAAATTCCTTTTTTATATGTAATCGGTCCGTACTTTTCAGTGATTTTTCTCATCACACGGCGCTCACGAGCTCGGTTAATCTGCGTTTTGATCGAGTCATGTTGGACTAAGGGCTTAACCAAGATTGAGCGGATGCCTGCACGGTGGGCTGCTCGTATATCTGTCATGAGCTGGTCGCCTACCATGACCACTTCGTTTTTCTCATAGTGGAATTCCTTCATGGCACGGTCAATCCCAAACGTGAAGGGCTTTAAGGCCCAATAAACGTAGTCAATCCCAAATTTCTCAACTGCTCGTTGGACGCGTTTTTTAGTGTTATTTGATACCACAATGATGCGAATGCCCGCGTCCCGAAGATCATGTAGCCATTGCTTCATCTCTGGCGTCCCGTCAGGGTTGTTCCAAGCAATGAGGGTATTGTCCAAATCGACCAAAACAGCCTTGATTCCATGCGCCTGCAGGCTTGGGACTGTCAGATCATAGACTGCTTCCACAGCAAAGTCTGGCATGTAGTTTTCAATCACCATTTTGGCTCCTTTTCTTTTATTTTCTAGTAATTTTCTTCAGCCATTGAGATAAGGCCACCCATAAAATCAAGCTAGTCATTAAGATATAAATCCAAGCATTTGGCTCTTCTGTAAATGGTAGAGGAACATTCATTCCGAAGAAACCTGTAATAACCGCAAGTACTGCTAGTAAGACGGAGATAATAGTCAAAATTGACAAACTATCATTCAAGTTATTGTTTAGGATGTTGTTGTAAGAAGCTGAGAGTTGTTGCAAGACTTGAGAAATCAAGTCTGTCATAGACACCAACTGATGGGCTTCAATCATGGCATCATCAAACTGCTCTCGTTCGACATCATTAAATCTCCGATAAAGAGCATGGCCCTGGATATGTTCCAAGAGGAGTCGATTTTGTTTTGCTGCTGCTGTCAAGTAAACCATACCAGTCTCCAAGTCAGAGAGGGCGAAGAGATTTTTCTTTGTTGTAGTTTGACGTAGCAAGGCACTAATTTCGTCCTTACTTTTATCCATCTCTTCAATGACAGGATAATAAGCGTTACTGATAATCTCTAAACCAGCAAAGAGAAACTTGTAAATAGAAAGCGACTCATGGCTATCCAGATAAGCTGACATCTGATCAATGACATAAGCATTCTTATGGTTGCTGATGGTAATCATTCGTTGTCTTTCGACGATAAAGGTCATGGGAATCGCTTCATAATATTCTTTGTCTTTTTCTAAATCAAGAACATTATAAATAAAGGTTACCGTCTCCGTTTCACGGTTATAATCCATATGAGCTCGTTCATTTCTATCCAGAGCATACTCAATGGTTTCCTTGTCCAATCCATAGATGTCAGAAAGATCTTCCATATTTTTAATCTTATCCACATCAAGGTCTATCCAGGTACAACCATTGCCCAACTGCTTTTCTAAAAACATCTTCTCTCCTTTACCAAACTCTTTCTATTGTACCATAAATCTGCTAAAATTTCAGGCCTAGTCTGTCCGAGAGAAATTGCTGACAACGGTGATATTACGATTGGGAACGAAATGCAGAACCTGATCTTCTCCTCTGAGTTGCGTTGTTCGAATACCTACACTGACAACCTTACCCGATACAGTAATAGGACCATTTGTCAGAACGACCTCATCTCCCACATCTAGTTGACGTTCAAAAAGGATGAAAAAGCCATTGATGACATCAGACAGAAAACCTTGGGCTCCCATACCAATAGCCACCCCAGCAATCCCAGCACCTGCCAGCAAACTAGAAACTGGCAAACCTAAAATAGACAAGATACAGTAAAGTAAAAAGAAATAAAGGGTATAATTAAACACATTCTCTAATAAACGTGAAATAGTTTTCTGACGCCCGACATCATGACGAGACATTTTTAGAGAAGGTTTGACAATTCTCTGCACCATGGTATGGAGCAATTTTTTAGCTATATAAAAGATCAAAAATAAGAATAAAAGAGAAAGTAGCTTGGTTAAGATATTCTCGATAATCGCTGTAATATCAAGCTTATTGAGATAGGTTTGAATAAATTCTTGCATAGAAAACTCCTTTCATTTATTATACCATACTTTCATAAAGTGTCAGTCTCCATAAATTTTCAAAAATAATAACAAAAATAGACAGAAAATTCTTGATTTTACCTAATATTTATACTATAATCATAAACATTACACAACAAAGGAGATTGTTATGAAAAAATTCATTCATGCTTGGAATAAGGCAAGCCTGATCAAACGTATTTTGATTGGCATGCTTGTCGGAGGAATCCTTGGACTGACATTTCCTACTGTTTCAGGAATTGGTCTACTCGGAGATCTCTTTGTTGGTGGCCTCAAAGCCATCGCACCTATTCTAGTCTTTGCCCTCGTTGCCAATGCCCTTTCCCAACATCACAAGGGACAAGATAGCAATATGAAAACTGTTATCTTCCTTTATTTAGTGGGAACCTTTGCAGCAGCACTTGTTGCTGTCCTAGCAAGTTTCATTGTCCCTGTTGAGATTACCTTGAATAGTACCAATACAGAAATCGCACCACCAGATGGGATTGGACAGGTCCTCAGCAACCTCTTGCTCAAACTGGTTGACAATCCAGTCAATGCCCTCGTTACTGCTAACTACATCGGTATCCTATCTTGGGCAGTTGTTTTCGGGATTGCTATGAGAGAGGCAAGTAAAAACAGTAAAGAATTACTGAAAACCATGGCTGATGTGACTTCTAAGATTGTCGAATGGACCATTAACCTAGCTCCATTTGGAATCCTTGGCCTTGTCTTTAAAACTATCTCTGATAAGGGAATCGGAAGTCTAGCTAACTATGGAATCTTGCTTGCCCTCTTGGTGACAACCATGTTCTTTGTAGCCCTAGTAGTCAATCCATTGATTGCCTTTCTCTTTATGAAGAGAAATCCTTATCCCCTCGTTTGGAAATGTTTGCGTGTCAGCGGTGTAACAGCCTTCTTCACTCGTAGTTCTGCGGCTAATATCCCTGTCAACATGAAACTCTGCCATGACCTTGGACTCAACCCAGATACCTATTCCGTTTCTATCCCACTTGGATCTACTATCAACATGGCAGGAGCAGCGATTACTATTAACGTTTTGACCCTTGCTGCAGTAAATACTTTGGGAATCCCTGTTGACTTTGCGACAGCCTTTGTCCTTAGTGTAGTAGCAGCTATCTCAGCCTGTGGAGCTTCTGGTATTGCCGGTGGTTCCCTCCTTCTTATCCCAGTTGCTTGTAGCCTTTTCGGTATTTCTAACGATATTGCCATGCAAGTTGTTGGGGTTGGGTTTGTGATTGGTGTCATCCAAGACTCATGTGAAACAGCCTTCAACTCTTCTACAGACGTCCTCTTTACTGCCGTTGCCGAATACGCAACAGCCCGTAAAAAATAACTCATAAAGGCAAGCCTGCTCAGGTCTTGTCTTTTACGCTTTTATTCTAACTTACTAGGAAATCCATATGTCTATTAGCCAACGTACGACCAAGCTCATCTTAGCTACCTGTCTTGCCTGCCTTCTTGCTTATTTTCTCAATCTTTCTTCAGCAGTTTCAGCTGGAATTATCGCTCTATTGAGCCTATCTGATACGCGTAGAAGTACTTTAAAACTGGCTCGCAATCGACTTTTTTCTATGCTTCTAGCTCTGTCTATTGGGGTTTTGGCCTTTCACTTGAGAGGATTTCATATCTGGAGCCTTGGCCTCTATCTTGCTCTATACGTTCCTCTAGCCTACAAGATGGGCTGGGAAATTGGTATCACACCAAGTAGTGTTTTGGTGAGCCATCTCTTGGTACAAGAGTCAACCTCTCCAGACCTTCTAGTCAATGAATTCCTTCTCTTTGCTATCGGTACAGGATTTGCCCTACTGGTCAATCTCTACATGCCTTCACGAGAAGAGGAAATCCAGTACTACCACACGCTGGTGGAAGAAAAGTTAAAAAATATTCTCCTACGCTTCAAATATTATTTATCCAGAGGGGATGGACGCAACCGAGCACAGCTGGTGGAAGAATTAGACACTCTTTTGGAAAAAGCCCTCAGACTGGTCTATTTGGATCACTCAGACCACCTCTTTCACCAGACTGATTACCATATTCACTACTTTGAGATGAGACAGCGGCAAAGTCGCATCCTGCGAAACATGGCCCAGCAAATCAACACCTGTCACCTAGCTGCCAGTGAGAGCCTGATTTTGGCCCAACTCTTTTCAAAAATTGCCGGTCAACTGAGCCAGACCAATCCTGCTTCTGATTTGCTAGATGAAATTGAACGCTATCTAGAAGTCTTTCGCAACCGCAGTCTCCCCAAAACAAGAGAAGAATTTGAAACCCGCGCCACCCTTCTTCAACTCCTACGCGAAGCCAAAACCTTTATCCAAGTAAAAGTCGACTTTTACCAAAAATATGGACAGTAATACTCTTCGAAAATCTCTTCAAACTACGTCAGCTTCCATCTGCAACCTCAAAACAGTATTTTGAGCTGACTTCGTCAGTCTTATCTACAACCTCAAAACTGTGTTTTGAGCAGCCTGCGGCTAGCTTCCTAGTTTGCTCTTTGAGTTTCATTGAGTATAAAAAAGAAAACTTCAGACCAATCACAAAAGGTGAATATCTGAAGTTTTCTTTTATTTATAAGTTATCACCATAAAGGTTAATAGTAAAACGAATAAGGCCAAACTCACTAATAAGGTGAGCACCTTTACCAAGGTGTTGCTCTGCCAGTAGCTTGGTTTACCAATATTACTAGTGGCATCCATGGAAAATAGTTGATTTTGACGGGGTTGTATGGTTACCAGTACAATCAAAGCAAGAGAGAGGACAATAGCTAAAACAATCAGTATGTCAATCATAGCCCTACCTCAAAATTCCCAGCAAAGTAAAGAGTAAACCAATCAGAATCATTAAACCCAAGATGAGTGAAAAAGTTTTACTAATCTTTTCCCCTCGAGTTTCTTTTTCCTTCTTGATCGGTTTTTGTTTCAACTCTTCCATGCGACCTTCAACGTCTTTGTAAAATAAATCTTCATCTGACATGTTAGCCTCCTAAAACGGTTTGCATGATTTCCTGATATCGCACCAAATCAACATAATTTGCATGTTGACCTTGTTTTCCAAGTGCCTGACGCATTTGATCAACATCTGAAAGAGCTAGTTTAATGGTCTCAACCAAAGCAGAAACTTCACTACTTTCAAATAGATAATCTGGAGCGATATAAAGTCTATTGTGCACTGTCTGATTAAATCCAAGGATCAAGAGATTGTGCTCAAATGCCTGACGCACTGCCTGTAGCAACTCATTACTGTGGTTTATATCCAAGTAAATATCCGACAATTGATAGAGCTCCTGAATCTTCTGTGGACTAGCGTTCTGGTAAAGGACCACATTAGGATAACGAAGCATGTCTAATAACTTAGAAGACATCTCTGTCACCGCTGCGATACGGAAAGTGACATCAGGCAGGGCTTCTACGATTGCTTCTACTTGCTCAATCTGATCTGAATTAGTCAAGATTAAGGCATCTCTTCGAAGGAAATTATCTCGTTTGAACTGATAATGGTAACCCAAATGCACAAACTGAGCATGGTATTTCTCGTCAGTCAACTCTAAAGCACGTTCATAAGTCGCCTTGTTTGGAATGATGATTTTCTTAGTACGCACATCATCACTCTCTAAAATCAACTGCATATTGCCTGGAATAGAATCATAGAGAGGTTCCTGCCAAACCAAAACATCTGAACCAGATTTATCTGGATGATGGAAGGAAACCAAGAAAGGAGTCGCTAGAGTATTAAAGATAAGCTGACTGGTATCTATTTCCAAATCTTGCAAAAAGAAGGTGATAAATTCAACCTTATTGGCAAAGTAACGCATGGACTGACCTGGTAAGGTCAATAAGATATCACCCGTCACATGGTTTTCCAGCAAGACTTCCTGACCATTGACATCTTGGTAAACCGTCATAATCGGCTCACTATCAGCGCTATAGGTCGTTGTAGCAAAGCAAGCTCCAAAGCGGTTATAATGATCAACCTGGCGTACTCGGCCTTCTAGGTCTTTCCAGTCTACCTGTTTAACCAAGCGAGCCTGCATTCCATCAGCATAATGAATGACAGCCCTCTCCTGTGTCATATCTTCAATACGAGCAGACTGATTATTTCCTGAAATTTCCCAAAAAGCTGGAACAGGAACTTGGTTAAAATAAAGAGGTTTTCCCTTTTCATATCCTAGATAATAAGTAAAAGGAGAGACCAGACCATCAGGCAGAAAACCATCTGCATCGATGACTACTCCAAGTTGAGAAAGACCAGTAGCTACTAGGCTTTCATGTAAATCTCGACTTTCCTGACTATAACGATCATAAAGTTCAATCATGGAGCACCTCCTCTACTGTTTTTTTCCAGTTTTCTAAAATTTCTTTGGTTAAGAAACCTTCTGCAATTTGATAAGAATGGGCACGCATACCCTCTAGACGATTTTCTTGATACAATTGACAAATCTTAGCTGCGTAAGCTTGCTTGATTTGGTCTTCTACATGGTCAGATGAACTTGGAATCAAATAACCATTTTGCCCATCTTCTATAAAGGTCTGATTCCCATAAGGCACATCAAAACCGATTAGGGGTAGACCTGAACCAATAGCTTCCATCAAGGTCAAACCAAAGCCCTCGCTGGTTGAAGCAGTCAAGTAGACTTCATACTGACTATAAATATGCGAAAGTTCCGCATGTCCCTTGAGTTGGATATAATCCTCAGCCTGATGAGTTGCAATAATGTCTCGAAGCAGAGAATCCTCTCCACCGCTACCATAAATATCGAAGGTTAATTCAGGAATTTCCTTACGAGCTTCAATGACCGCCTTGACCAACCAGTCAATGTGTTTTTCTTTGGCAAGACGTGAAGCTGTAATCAATGAAAATGGCTTACGTCCTTGACTTGACTCCGTCAGAGAGTCAATACTGCCTACAGGAATGGTAACAATCTTTGGTTGATGCTGGGTGTACTTGGCAAATTGCTCTTGCAACACTTCATTCTGTCTATCAGTTGACACGATAAAGAAATCAACCTTATCTGCATTTGTAAACTGATAGTCATAATAGTTGTTCCAAAGGATATAATCCTCATTTGTAGCATTTTCACTATAATGCTCAGCATGAACAACTACCGCTAGATGCGCTGCTTGCGCTTCCTCAAACACAACCTGTCCAATACCTGTCTCCCTATCGAGAATGACCAAATCAGACTTGTTCAAATTCAAAGATTTCATAAAAGCACGCATGAAAGCTTGCTTTCCATAGAAAATCTTATCCTTAAAACGGTAAACTTCTTCCTTCCCTTGATTCATCAAGATATCATAGGCTGTAGTCCCGTCTTCATTGTAAAAAGTTCGTTGGTATAGGACTGCAACATTGTCCTTGGGAGCAAAATACTCGCTACAATAACGCGTATAAGAAAAGTAATCCTTCCGAATCAAGTTCCCCTTAAATACATACTCCACATGTTGGACCAAGTCCTTGTTCTCATCAACCAAATAACAGGTGACAAACTTATCTTGGTCAGAAAAGAAGACACGCAAAACCTTGCCATTCTTTTCTCTACGACTTTCAACACCGTCAACAGTAGCCAAGACATCAGCCACTGTTACACTAGTTGGTGCAATCTTGATATCTGTAAAGTGATTATAAAGCCAGATCACTTGATCATCATCAAAACCAATATTGGCTGTTAAGTGCTGAATATTATCGGCTAAAATCATATCTGTAAAGATAAACTTAGAGGACAGATTTAATTTCCGAAAAACACCAGCACGATAGGCTTGGGCGTATTCAACACCGCTACTAGCCCAGCCAATTCCTAAATTTATATTGTAAATTGTCATATTTTCCTCTTTTTATGGGAAATGAGTCATAATCTCACCCTTAGGAGTGACTTCAACCAAGCCCATCAGGAGATTACGCACCATATCCGCACGGATTTGTTCTTTCATAGCTTCAAAGCCCGCGTAGGCTTCTTGATAATACTCTACGATTGGATTTTTCTGACTAGCAGACTGGTCACCGATAGCCATCGATAACTGTTGGAGATAGTCTACCTGCTCTACCCAGTTGTCATCAATAGCCTTGAGCATAGAAAGTCGTAAATACTGTTCATACAGACCATGTTGATCAAGCAATTCTTTCTTTTCAGAAAGTTCTTTATCAATCACCTGTTTCATAAAGTTACGAACTGCAGTTTTGTCAGTCACATTTACATAGTCTGGAACTTCTTTAATATGAAAACTAATATTGGTCACAATGAAGTGGAAGAGTAGCTCTCGGCTTTCATAGTCTGAAGAAGTCACTTGATCTATGTAGCTAGCAATGATTTCATCAACAACATCTTCTAAGTCACGAGAACCATCTATTAGACGATTACGCTCCTTATAAATCATATCCCGTTGAATATTCATACTCTCCGCATATTCTAGAGTCTGACGACGTGCCGAACGTCCAGCACTATCACTGGCATGCTGAGCTCTTTCAACTAATTTCCGATATTTGCGTCCCTTAAGAACCTCTGGTTGTGTCATATCTTTGACTTGGTAGTCTTTATACTTTTTATGCACCCAAGATGGGCCAAATTTCTTGATAACATCGTCCTCTAAAGATACAAAGAACTTACTCATCCCAGGATCTCCCTGACGACCAGAACGTCCACGAATTTGCAGGTCGATCCGCTGACTTTCCATCCGCTCCGTTCCAATGACAACCAAACCCCCAAGTTCTGCGACCCCTTTACCAAGCTTGATATCCGTCCCACGTCCTGCCATAGAGGTAGCCACTGTCACAGCCCCCATCTGACCTGACTCGGAGATGATTTGAGCCTCACGCGCCGCATTGTTAGCATTTAAAACATTATGGGCAATTCCCTCTCGAAGCAAGAGTGACGAATAAAGCTGAGACATTTCAACTGAGCCTACAAAAACGAGTAAGGGATTCCCCTTAGCATGGTATTCCTTGATGTACTCCAAAGAAGCATACACTTTTTCAGGTAAAGTGACGTATAGATTATCTGGATAGTCAATCCGTTGTCTAGGACGATTGGTTGGAATGCGCACTACAGACATATTGTAGGTTTCAATAAACTCTTTTTCTGCAACCTTACCTGTCCCTGTCATTCCAGATATCTTATTGAACATCTTAAAAAGACTCTGATAGGTGATAGAAGCCATAGCCCTTGTTTCTGGAGATAATTTGACATGTTCCTTTGCCTCAATGGCCTGATGAAGACCTCCTTGAAGTTTAGTTTGTTCCAACAAACGACCTGTTCCCTTATCTACCAGTACCATTTCGTTCCCACGAATGACATAGTCCTTGTCTTTGGTAAAGAGTTTATGGGCTCGAATCGCATACACTAAATGACGAGCAAAGACCGCATGTTCTTCCTTATAAAAATGATCTATTCCTAAGAAACTTTCAGCAGCCTTAGCCCCCTTGGTAGTGAGCCAGATTTCATCCTTCTCCTCTTTAAAGATATAGTCCTCCCCTTCTACCAAAGTCGTTACCAGCGTGTCAATAATACCGTAGTGATTAGACTGAACACGCGGGGCTCCGGCAATGATCAGAGGTGTCTGAGAACTGTCCAATAGAATATCATCAATCTCGTCAATAATGACGTAATCAAATGGTCGTAAAAATTTTCCTTCCTCATTTGAGGCTAGATTATCATTTAAATAATCAAAACCTAAATTACTATTAGTTGTATAAATGATATCTGATGCATAAATTCTTTTTTTCTCTTCTGACGTCAATTCCTCTTTAGGATCATCTGTAAAAGGTACCCCAATTGTCAATCCTAAGAAACGGTAAACTTGTCCCATCTCTTCAGCATCGCGTTTAGCTAGATAGTCATTGGTGGTAATCAGCATGGTTCCTTTTCCTGTCAGGGCATTGAGATAAACAGGCATAGTAGCTGTCAAGGTTTTTCCCTCACCTGTATTCATCTCAGCGACATTTCCCTGATGGATAACAATTCCTCCCATGACTTGGACATCATAGGGAAACATGCACAATACACGTTTATCCGCTTCACGAACAACTGCAAACGCTTCTACCAATAGGTCGTCAAGAGTTTCACCCTCAGCAAGACGTTGACGAAACTCCACTGTTTTTGCCGCTAGTTCTTGGTCTGATAAAGACTTCATCGTTCCTTTAAGGGCATTAATCTTCTTTAAAATTCTTTTGACTTTACGAAGTTGGAAATCTTGATATAAACCTTTAAACACGATTCATCTCCTTAATAGAAAAAGAATAGAAATCCAAGGACTCAAAACCAGCACTTAGAAGGGAAACTTGGTAGGTATAGGTATCATCAGGATAAGTAAAATCAAAGACTTTCATTTTTTCAATTTTCTCTTCAATCACATCTCCGTATCTATCAAAAAAGGCAATCTTTGTATAAACTCCATTTGTAGGTTGGCATTCAAAATTCATGCATAATTGATAATCGTGATTTCTTTTTAACAAAGGGAGGCTAGGCTGAGTACGAGCAGCCTGGTAATTGACATTAGAAAACCATGTTTTTAAGATTTCTCCTGATGTCACTAAGGGATTATATAGACTAATATGTTTGTCTTCATAATAGGTTACCTTACTACCATACATAAATGTCCCCCCTACTTCGCCCCACTTAATGTCTGTTCTCTGATTGATAATCATTTGTCCAACCTTCCAAAATCTGATTTCAAAATCATACGGTAAAAATGTAGAAACCAAGCAACATTGGTATCTGTATCATCATTATGTCGTCCATCTGTACCTTTAGACAAAATCTTAGCCCCTGTATGGCAAAGATGTTCTACTAACTGATCGTAGGCTTTGCTGTCCATATCTTCATCCTTCATATAGGACAAACCAAAAATTGTCTGGGTGAAATCAGCCTTTTTAAAAGCATTCCAAAAAGTTTGATCCAGATCTTCCATATGCTGGGGACTAACTCCGCCCGTCTGATGTCTCAGTACATCAAATCCTGTATTAAATACTCCTGGTGCCTCTAAACGCCCTCGTCTTGCAATAGTCCCAATGTTAGCTAGTGGCTTCCCGACAATAACTGCACGCGGTTCAAAAGTGGCTCCATAGTAGAGCGATGGAAAAGTTCCCATTGATAAGCCTGATAAAATTAAATCTTTAGATGTCAAACCAAGATAATCCAAATAATATTGAATGGTTTCCTTAATCTTATTCTCTAATCCTTCACTACCTAAGTAAAAGGCTCCACCCACAAGACGAGGATCCGAAAATAGAAGAAATGGACATCCTAAATTTTTCATCATAAAATATCCTTCAAATCCCTCAGCTGGACGAAAACCTGAAAAGTAAACAGCTAAAGGTGGCTTAAAATCACCTGGATGGAAAAAGTAATTAATTTCATCTCGATTTTCGTCATGTAATATGTTACCACCAAGGACAAATTTCCCAAACTGTTTTCGGCTCCAACGTTGGTGAAGATTCCCTAACTGGAGTTTGCCTTCACCACGTCCTTCAATCGATATATATATCAAATAATTAGCCTCTTTACTATCCATAATTATAGCTTTTTCTAAATCAGCTTCTAAATAAACTTCCTCTTCAAAAAATTCATCCACTGAACCATTCCATATCTTGCGAATCACCAACCTAAACTCAAAATTTCCTTGTTTTTTGTACTCTAACCATAGTTCTATGGGTAAGTTTTTATCGACCATAAAATTATAGGACCAGTAAGCTAGTTGTTGGAAATCCTCTCCAAAATTCCCTTCTAGAGTCACGTGTTCAAATCCTTGATAAGAAATAGAACCTTTAAAGGAGGGATGAATTTGGATACCAGATGGAAATAGTTTATCACCGTAACCTCCACCAAAGAGAGAAGTGGACAAATCATTGACTAATTGCTGAGGATCTGAGAAGTCTATAGCCTGAGCACACCTCTGCTTTAACAAATCAAAAATAACCGAATCGGACGTCTTAAACTCTTGATCATAAAAAAGAGTGTAAGGCTCAATATGATGAATAAAAGGCAGTAAATCAGATAAATACTGTCCATCCTCTATTAAGATAGCATGAAAACTGGTTATCCCTTCCATTTCCATCATTTTACGAAGGGCTAGCGGTGAGTTGGGACAGAAGTAATACCAATCCATGTTTTCAGGAATTTCATAATGATGAGCCCAATTATCAATCCCTATCTGTAGGATCTTATAATCCTTTGACATCTGTAACCTCCTCAATCCAGTGATGCAACTTATCTAAGAATCGTTGTCCAGTATGCTCCTTGATTTTATCAATAGAGTATACTAATGCTTGGTTCCATTCTTTCAGTTTATCTGTATAGTAATGTGCCGCCTTGGAAAATTCGGTCACATCTGAAATCAAATAACCATTTTTCAAATGTTCCACATAGACGGTTTCGACCTGATTAATCTGAGGAATCCCTGCACTAATACCCGCTATTTGGGTATAGAGGTGGGGTTGTTTATTGAGATCCACAATCAAACGAACAAACTCTAGTGTCTTAATCAAATCCAACTCGTCATTCATATTGACAAATTGAAAACGTAATTCCTGCTCTTGATTTTCTTCTAAAGGATTTTCTGCCTCACCGTAATCTATTCCTTTTTTTAAACTATCAGTATGGATTTGTTCCTGAATGATTTCATTGACAAGTGATTCTACCTCTTCCATTTGTTGCTGACTAGCAGAAAAGGCACCAAAAATAACTTCTGTATTTTTTGTTTCAGCAATGAATGATAAGACCTGAAATAAGGCTTGTCTATCAATTCCTTCAGAAAAATCTAATTGATAATAAATAATCGATTCTTTTCTAGTCTGACTTCTTCCCAGTCGTAAACGCGTATCAAAAGGAGAAAGATGATAAAATTTATCCGATAGAGTAGGATATAGTTCCTGCAAGAGTTGTAAACTATCTTCTCTATCTACTAAGACTATATCTGCCTGATCAAATGATAGAGCTAAGTCTTTAAAACTAGCTTGAGCATTCCTATTAATGAAAAGACTCAATATTTTAGCAGTTTCACTTGGTAGGCAACTGAAGATAAATTGGTCATGATAGGGATGAGAAGGGATAATGAAAATATCCTGTTTTTTTTGTTTCTTTTGAATATATTTATCAAAAAACTCTGCAACCAATTGACTCATATCAGCGTAGTGAAGATGTTTAAATTGATAGCCAAATATTGGATTTACCTCTACTCGGCCTCCCTCGTTTAAATACTCTCTAAATCTCCAAATCCCCTTAGGATTCAAATAGTCCTGATAGGTAGGCTGTCCATCTTCGAAATAAATAACACTTGATACAAAACCACGGTCATCCATAATATAGTGCTGACTTATCTGGCCATTCTTATCAAAGTATTGGATATCACTGATAAATCCTTCTACTCCATGCTCCACCTTTGCATACTTTTTACCATTTTTTTGAACCACTATCGCAAAAGGACTATAAAGAAATTGACAATCACTATCCCACTCTATATCTCTTATATTGAGAACCTGAGTGTGGGGGTCTTGCAAGTCTTGCATGTCATCAAAGATAGAATAGACTTCTGTCTCTAATACACCATGTCTATGTAAAAAGTAACGCAAATGTGGCTGATAGGCTAATACTAGTAGTCGAGACGGTATCCCTTGTCTTTGAAAAAGCCTAATTTGATTGAATGTATCATCAAATTCAAGCTTAAAGTGAGAATAATACCATGGAGTCAAATCAGCGTGCCATTGGCGGTTTGAACCATACCAAGCTGGTATAAAATAATACATAAAAACCTCCTAAATCAAGGGTTTATAAGTTTCATTTAATCTCAGAGCTTTCATTTCATCTTTAATTGTAAAAATCATACCTCCGAACATCATAAATAAACCTGGAATCATAGCAATCCTCAATAAATTTTCATCAGATAAAACAAATAACATTGGAGTACCTGCCATCAAAACATTAAAGATTCCTCCTATGATCGAAAAGCGCAACACTAATCGATTAATAAAATGACTTGTTTCCTCTCCTGGGTAAACTCCATAGATATACTCTCCAGATTTCTTCATCCGATCTGAGATTTGGTCTCCACTCATATTGACAAAAGCAAAGGCAATACTAAATAAAAAAATCATGGCAATATATGAATAAATCCATAATGGTTTTCCGACTCCATATTGAGCCGATAGTTCAGAGAAAACTGATGACTTCGGAAAAAGAGTCTGTAACAATAAAAAGATATAGGTAGGTAAACTTAAAAAACTCATTACATACATAAAAGGCATACCACCAGCTGGATTTAACATTATTTCCAAATAAGAATAGCGCTTAAATCGACTACGTAAACCAATCTTATGAACTGGTATACGATAACGCGCTCTATACATAAGTACCATCATATAAATTAATACAATACTACTCAATACAATAAGTAACATTACACCCATAGAAATTCGAACAAGCTGAAATGTATTTATAATATCTTGTGGAATATTTAAAATAATACTAGCTAGTAAAATAACTACAGAACCACCTACTCCAAGTTGAGCATTTAAATCTGATAACCATATGAGAAAGAAGGAGCCAGCTATTAATAACAGA
Source organism: Streptococcus sp. D2 (assembly GCF_006385825.1). Taxonomy (GTDB): domain Bacteria; phylum Bacillota; class Bacilli; order Lactobacillales; family Streptococcaceae; genus Streptococcus; species Streptococcus shenyangsis. Next base: position 109,332 of record NZ_VFSI01000005.1, read on the forward strand.
GTATTCATTATGATCACTAATAAGGAGGAATAAAGATGTTGTATCGGTAAATTCAATGAGAGCGCTAAAGATTGAATCAAAGCAATGACTAGTGTTAAATACATCTTTCTTCTATCTTGAACTTCTACTGCCCCTGAAGAAATATTCAATTTCTTAGAAAAAGAGAGTAGTTGCCATAGAATCATTGACGACATCCATGGTGATAATCCTATAGAAAACAGAGACAAACTTCTCAGATTCCCTCCTAGTAGTGCTGTTGAAAACGCCAAATATGCCGTTGAACCACCTAGAAAGTCTCTACTGTTCAAATCAACAAAAGGAAGAGTAAGTCGGCTTCCCAATACATAGATAAACAGCAAAAATAAAGTTATCAATCCCTTTTTTACTGCTATTGATGAATAAATTTTTTTCACGAAATACTCCTTATTAAATCTTAGTTTGAATTTCACTATAGTTAAAATTTGTACTTGACTTAAGACTAGTTTTCCAAACTCTTTATAGCTTTAACCATTTCGTCAGGTCTATCTACAGAGAAAATACCACTGTAAATACTATCATCTAAGAATTTCCTAGTATTATCAAAAGTAAATATTTTTATCTCTTTATCCCTGGTCCTAGACAAGACATCCAAAACCTCTGCTCCATGATTAATATCTAAATAGACCGTCGCATCATCTAAAAGCCAATCAATCCTATTATGAATGATACTCTGATAAAGTTTCACATTTTCATAAACTGAAAGATGAGTTAAAGCAGGAGCACAATATACTGGAGCTCCGATATTAAAATGCCAATCTGGTAAAGACTTTATTAAATATTCTAAATGCTCTACTTCTAAAACCCATGTTGCAATAAAAGCATTCTTCTTAGATTGGTTACTACGTTCAAAATAATTAAGATTTGCTTTTTCTGATATCATTTCAGACCAATCTAAATCTCTATATACCCACCACAGTTCTCGAAGACGCGATATACTATAAGTCTTCCAAGGTTTATCAGGATCTGCAAAATGCGTAATTACCGGCCACTTTTTATTTAAATTTTCTATTTTCCCTGACATATGTAGAAAATCCAAACCAGTTAATTGATTAAACTTGTAATCTAAATGTAACCATCTAGTCTCAAAATAAATATTTAAGATACTTTGGTCTGCCATTTGAACTTGATCTTGCTTTTCTTCTGTCAATACCAATAACTCATGCGTAATATTTTGATCTCTCCACATATCATTATTGATTAATAATACTCCAGCATGAAACCATTAATAGAAAGTTCCTATCCATATTTGTCCTGTACTGCTGCTATAGAATAGCCATTAAAATCTAATTCAAATAAGGGACTTAAATCACCACTCACAATCAAGATATAAAGCTCTACCTTCTTCAATAATGTTAGGGATTAAAAATCTATAAAATGTAGCATAGTTTATAGAATTTGCCGTTTTAAAATCTTTAAAGTCACTAGAATCCAAACGAATATTTTTAATACTGGAATCAAAATATTTTAATTTAGGAACTAATAACTTAAACCATTCTGGTGCTATATCACTATTTAAAATATAAAAATCAACTTCTGTATTATGACAAAGAATCGACTTAATTGTTGTCTCTAACTAAACTAAATAAGCATTATCCGCTGCTAAGACAATTAATTTTCTTATGACTTTCCTTCCATAAAATTCTTAATCATTTCTACCATATCATCAGGTCTATCATGATGGCAAATCCCAACATATCTTTCCTCAGGTATACCAGAGAAATATGTGTTATCAAATGTTAACATTGGTTTTTGATGTTTTTTTACATACTCATAAACTATGTCCATTTTTCCGTCATGATTAATATCTAAATATAAGTCTGATTTCTCAACTATTTTCTCTACTAAAAGAGGCAATATATTTGGATATAAAGTCACATTATGAAAACGAGAAAGAGAAAGCAGCTCACCTGACATATTTGTAAATGCCGCAAGATGAAAATGGACATTGGGCAATTTCTGAATAAGATAGTCAATTTTTTCAACATTCCAAGAATTAGTTAAATTGACACAGTGAAATTTTGGTAGATATTCTTCAACAGTGTAACAAAGACCTTGTTCACTCCAATGTTTAACAACTTCAGACCACTCGAGTAAGTTATAATGCCACCAAACTTCCCTTAATCTACCTACAGAAAATTGATTCCAAGGTTTATCCTGAGATAAGAAATGTAAAATTGTCGGTAATGGATTTAATGAAATCTGAAAAATAAATTCATGATTATGTGCTGCAGCACCATAGTCAAATCCTATTTGAAAATTGTAATTCCAATCTAAATCTTTGTAACAATCATGAAAGAGCATATTTAAAATGGACTGATCTCCTTCTGCCACATTTTCATGTTCTTTTTCTGTTAATTCAATCAATTTTTGTCGAACATTTTCAGATTTCCATTTTTTATTATTGATTAAAAGAACACCAGCGTTAAAGCCAATTCCTACTCCAAAACAAGAACGTGCTGCTGCCAGATAATTTTCACCTAAATCTAGTTCAAACAAATCGGTCAAATCACCAGTTACAATCAAATCACTATCTAGATAGAGAGCTTTATCTTCTGTTACAAAATCTGGTATAAAATAGCGTGCAAAGGTCATATGATTGATATGAGGCAATTTATTTGACCAGTTCATTTGAAATTGGGGACCAATTAACTTACAATCAATCAAGTCGCTTCCTATTTCTTGTAATTTTGGTCGTAAGAAACGAAACCACTCTTGAGGAATGTCTTGATTGAAAATATAAACTTTCAAACCACTATTGTGATAACACAAAGATTTTAAGGCAGTCTCAATCTGTCTAATATATCCATAGTCTCCTGCAAAAACTACAGCTTTTTTATCTTCTAACATTTTATCTCCTTTAAGTTTAAGGTAATTCATTACGATAAGACAGTGAGCACTTGACTATTATATGCCTCATCTTCTATAAATTCAATATCTTGATCAAAATTATGTTCCGCAGTATGCTTGTGATGCAATTTAACCTTTGTATCAGCTCCCATTTTCATCCATTCATACTCTGAATCAATATGACCAATATCTAGAACCCGATACCCCTTCTTAAAAAGATTATAGGATAAAATTTTAGCTGTAGGACCAAGCATACATAAAATAAGGCGATTTTCAGCATACTGTAATACAGCTTCTTGAATCTCTTCTATACGCGCATAAGCATTATGGGAGGGACAGATAATCCGCTTAATTGAATTTGCTCCATCAAATAAATCATTACCTACACCTGAACGAGAAGTTACTCCTTCTACAATCAGAATGTCCTTATCCTTCCAAATTTGTTTTAATTTTTCAAATTGACTAAATGATTGAGATTTATCCACATAATCAATGTAGGGTCTAGATACAAATGTAGTCCCATACCAATCTGCTCTAGCTAATTCTACATAATCTTTTAAATGATGTTCTAAATGTCCCTTCCAGAAGGCTTCCGCTGCTGGTGTAAAATTAGAACGATCAGCAAATACATTTGGTAAGCCGATAACTAATTTTTCATCACTTTGAAGAGAAATAATCTCTTTCAACTGACTTGCAAGATTCTCATCATATACTTGATAAGGAATAGATTTCCCTAACATTAAATCCATCTCTCCATCTCCAAAACGGATAATAGAAGATTGGTTTTCTATTATATAATCTAGAGTTTGATCAATACCCTTAACTATAATCGCTGGTGTTCTTGCTTGAAATGTTCCAGAAATAAGATTTTCAATGTCTTCCACCATACGTTCAGGTGATTTTGAAGAATATATCTGTTGTCCAAAGAAGCCATGTTGGGTACTATCAAAAGAGAAAATGATTTTATTCATTTCATGAGCTGACTTCACAATATCATGTGTTGAATGACCACAGCTAATATCTAAATACAATCCCATTCTTACTTTTAATTGTTCTAATTTTTCTATAGTTATAGCTGGATGTAAACGAATATTTCGATAGTTATTTTGTAGTTCATATAACTTAGGCCCCATATCTGTCCAGGCTGCGACATCAAAAATAACATGTGGAAGATATTGAGCTAAATAGTCTAATTGTTCAATGTCTTGTGTATCTGTAAATATTAAGCAATGAAATGTCCCCTGATTATAATCTTTTAAAAACCGAGAATGGCTAGCATAGTCTTTGATAGCTTCTATTATTAAATTGATATCTTCTTTGTCAAATACCATTTGGTTATACATTCCATGCTGTGTATTGGAAAAGCTTAGGATAGGAATCCCAAGTTTATCAACATCTTTCAAGATACTTTCAACTTCCAATCCCTGATGGATATCCAAATATAGATTTGTTGATTGTTTCAGCTTATCTAGTACAGGTGGAACAATCTGTGGATGCAATCTCACATTATCATATACAGCTAATTTTGTTAGCTTATCACCCATATCCGTCCAAGCCGCAATATGAAATACCACATCTGGTAGAGCTGTAACCAGCTCCTCTATTCCTTCTAAATCTTGGGAATTAGTTAAAGTTAAACACGAAAATTCTCTATCTAGACGAGGTAGAAGTTCAAACTCTCCTATATGGTGTTGTAAAATCTGACTCCATTCCAAATCATGGAATTCCCACCATAAATCACGATAACGATTGGCTATCAAGGTAGTCCAAGGCTTTCTGTAGGTCGTAAAATGAATCACCACTGGTTTGTCATTAAAAGCTAGATGTTCCTGCCAATTATTATACAAAGCAACACCATCATATCCTACTTGTAAATTATAAGCTCGACCTAGCTCCAACCAATCATCTTGCAAGACTTGATTGAAAATCGTTTGATCTCCATTAAAATGTTCAAAACGACCTTCTTCAACTTCCTTTGTTGTTAGGATAGACTGTTCAATTAGTCGTTCTTTTAGTTTCTCTTGACGCCATTTTTCATTATTGATTAGTAGAACACCAGTATTAAAAACTTGACCATTTGCATCTCTAATCGCTGCGAGATAACGTTCTTCTATATTCTGCTCAAATAGATTGTCTAATTTATCATTGATAATTAAATCACAATCCAAATACAAAACCGTATCTTCTTGTATATAATCTGGGATAAAATATCTAGCATAAGCAATCGAACTAATGTGAGCTTGTTTTTTCCAATTCTGAAATACAGTCTGTTCAGGTAGTTTAACATCGATAATCTCACTACCTAACATGCGAGCTATTTTGCGTGGCTTGCGAAACCAATCTGGCATAATATCTTGATTTAAAATATAAATCTTAACATCTGAATTGTGGTATAGAATAGATTTTATAGTTGTTTCTAACTGCGTGGTGTAATTACGATCACCAGCTAATACAATTGTTTTAATCATCTTGTTCTCTTAATCAATTCCTAAGTGATAGATTGCATCTACCAATAACTTTTTAGTGAAATAACCTTCTTTTAGCAGATAGCTAAATGTCTTGATACGATTCGTCATTTCTTGATATTCTTGTAGATTCATTTTATCAACTATCTCATGAACTTCTTCTAGGCTATCTGCCACAAAGCCCAAGCCTTGGTCTACTATAAATTTAGCAGTTGATAAGCTACTCGGTACAATGACTGGGATACCAGCGGTTAGATAAGTACTAACCTTATGAGATATATTCAGAGTATAATATTGGTTACTTTCTCCATCATTTTGGTGAGTTCCCCAGACAAGACCAAAGCCACCCTTTGATAATTCTAGCAATAGTTCCTCGTCTTTTTTCCATCCTTCAATGCTGAGATTTCTGGCATTGGAACTAGCTTCTCCTTTATTTGAAAATACTCTCAAAGGCGTATCTTGAGACCAATTTTGTAAGTCTGGAAAACGTTCTAAACTTCCAGCAAAAAAGAGTTCTTTTTTAAAAGATGGGGTGTATAAGGATAAATCATGAGGATGATCCCACATACCTTGAACGAGAATCTTCTTAGTTGTCAATCCTTCTTCAATCAGACGTTCTTTCATCCTCTCTGATGGGACGATTATAACATCTGATAGATTATACATATACATGTATTCATTCATGAGATAATAGTTACTATCAAACATGAGGGGGACAACATCATGGATAAAGCAAATAATTTTCACTTGCATATCCTTCAGTTTATCAAACAAGACTCGATCAAACTCAAAGCCATTCCAAGTAGGAGACTGAAAGACTAAGACATCACCAATAGAAATACTGGCCATAATCCCATCTAGACGCTTATTCATTTCAGAAGGGCTATCTGAAGCAATGTTATAAAAATAGATACCAACCTCTCTAAAACCCAGTTGACTGGCTATCTTTTGCACGGCATTTTGTGCTAGAATAACCGTACTATCACTAGCCATGCCGTATAAGTTTGTTAAATGTAGTTTCATATTGTATTATCTCATCTTTTATTAGTATCTACGGAAGTAAAGACAATTTTTCCATCATTCTTCTATAAATCTCTGTGAACTGCATATTTTGTTCTTCTTCAAAACTATCTAATTGATTTCTGTCAATCAAAATATGGTTTATTAAATCATAACCCAAACTAACTAGAATAGACCACCTTTGAAACTCTTAGAAGTATCTTCCATGTCCAGTAAGTATCAATTCTTTAACTACCTGTATTTTAGTATCCGGCAACATTTAAGACTTCTTTAATCGCATCTACCATTTTTTCCGGTCTCTTAGATTCACAGATAAAACTTGCTTTTTCTACATTATGACAAGTATTATCAAATGAAAGAATAGGTTTTCCAATTTGATATACCTCTTCAATAATATTAGCAATTTCATTTTCATGATTAATATCTAAATAGAAATCAATCTTTTCTAAAATCTTTTTGAAATTCATCGGATTGAATGAAGGTAGTATTCGTACATTTAAATATCGTTGTAAATCAACAATTTCAGATGCAAATCCTGTATGAGCCAGAATTGAAAAGTGAACCTGCGGTAATTCTCTAATCAAGTATTCCAGATGCTCTATATTGCAAGTATTTGTAAAGATAGCTGTATGATAGAGTGGTGCTTCTATGAGTGAGTTTAAGCCCTTCTTAAAGTCGGCCTTTCTCATCACAATATCAGACCATTCCAAAGAATAATAGAACCACCACTCTTCTCTAAAGCGATTTAAATTCACTTGATACCATGGTTTGTCTCCTGTAAAATGAATAATCTTTGCTGAATCTTCTAATTTCAACGAATCGATATACCAGCTATCAATTTGATAATTTTTTGCAACTGTATCCATTCCAACCATGAAATTATATGAAGAACCTAAAGCATACCAACGATTTTCAAATAATCTATTTAAAATTCCTTGATCTCCAAAAGAACTATCATGAAATTCATTTGTTAATTCAATAAGTTTGTCTGTTACTCCTTCTGTTCTCCATAATTCAACATTGATTAACATTACTCCAGCATTAAACGTGCTTGGAACCAACTCATCTTGAACAGCTTTTATAGGAATATCCGTCATGTCAGTCAAAAATAATTCTTCAATATCTCCTCTTACTATAATATCTGAATCTAAATAGAGAGCCTTTTCCTCTTTTACAAATTGAGGAATAAAATAACGAAAGAATGTTGCATAGCTTAAATGGGGCAATGGAAGATGATAAGCTCTTAAACTATTACCACTTATTTTCACATTAACGATTTCAGATAATAAAGGTTCCAGTCGTTTAGACATTAATTGAAACCATTCTGATGAAATATCATCATTAAAGACATAAAATTTCAAATTACGATTGTGAGCACAAATTGATTTAATTGTTGTTTCTACCTTATCTTGATAGCCATTATCTGCACCTAAAACAATAACTTTCTTTGTCATTTATCCATCCTCTTAATCTATATACTTTCTAATTTCCTGAACCATTTTATCTGGATCGGTAGGAGAAAATACTTGAGCTCCCTCGTTGCAATGATTTGTATTTGAAAAAGAAAACACTGGTTTCCTCATATTCATTACTACATTTGTAATATCATCAATCTCATCATGATAGTTTATATCTAAATAAAAATCTAATTTTTTCATTACTTTATCATAAGAAAAACGATTGTACTGTTGATAAACTGTTACATTAGGATATCTCATTAAATCAATAATATTAGAGGCAACCCAAGTATGAGCTAATATAGAAAAATGAACATCTGGTAAATTTTCTATTAAATATTCTACTTGCTCCAGCTCACAACTATTTGTAAAAATAGCTGTGTATGCCTTAGGAATAACTGTCAAATCTTGATATGTCTGAAATACCCTTTCTTTACGTAACAAAATATCCGAACAATCTAGCCCCTGATAGAACCACCAAATATCTCTATAACGATTTTGACTCATATGCAACCAAGGTTTCTCTCCTGTATAGTGGATGATATAAGGCAAAACATCGTCAGGAAGGGCTGAATTGTACCACGATGATAGTGCTTCTGGAGTTGCCTCAACAGCGATATGAATTAAACTATCTAAACCAACCATAAAATTGTATTTACGATCCAATTTTTTCCAGTTTTCCCCAAATACCATATTGAGAATACCTTGATCCCCAAAAACTTCTTGATGATGTTTATTTGTTAGCTCAATTAGTTTTGCAGAAAGATTTTCTTGTCTCCATTTACTAACGTTAATCAACATCATTCCTGAATTAAAGCGATTTTCATACCCTTTTACAAAATAGTCCCGAACACCAGCAATCCAATAGTCTCCTAATTCTTCCTGAAATAGTTCATCCAACGAATGAGTCACTACTATATCCGAATTAAGATATAAGGCTTCTTCTTCCACTACAAAATCTGCTATAAAATATTTAAAAAATGTAGCGTAGGATAAATAAGCACTTGGAAGATGATAGCCCTCTAATTGATGATTCGAAATCTTGACATTGACAATTTCTGAATCAATTACTTTTAATCGTCTATTCATAACTTGAAACCATTCGCTCGGAAGATTATCATTAAAAATATAAAATTTTAAGTTTCTATTATGCGTACATACCGACTTAATTGTAGTCTCTAGCTTATTTAAATAACCATTATCTGCTCCAAGAACGATTGCTTTTTTCACTTTATTTCTCCTCATAGATTATCCCTGTTAATAAAAAGTCTAATTCCTCTAGCCTCTTAGTTTCAATACTGTTTTCTAGTCCTTTTTCATTTGCAATTCGATGCCAATAGTCTAGATAAAAATGATGTTGTTAAACGTACTGACTTATATCGTAATCTTTTTATGCTACCATCGTAATCCTTTCCAATCTCAAATCATGATTATCTCTAATCATTTTTTCTGAAAAACCATTATTTGAAATGCTAATCTTTCGAATACGATATATAAGTTATTTTTTTACTTGCATAAATAACTTATAATTTGTACCTATATCTTCTTTAATCCTTCCTGCTGGAAATGTTATTTGATCAAATAGTTCACGTTTTGACAATATACACCATGAAGTTTGCAACGTTGAGTCTCCCCCTTCAAATTTAGGTAGCTGTTCGACTACTTTTCTCCCACTATAAACATTCTCATACTCATCTCCATATTCATAAGCTCTTTCCTCATCATAAGCACCATAATAAACTGTTGAAACATCTACATTATACTTTATCATCAGTTCATATAAAGTTTCTAAGTAAGAAGAATCTACAAAAGTAAGATATGTCACTATCGAACGTTCAATTCCAATATTTCTCGCTGAAGATAATCCACCATTTTCTTTTTTCAAAATAACGGAAACGAGTATCCTTAGCAAGATATTCTCTACAGATATATGCTGAATTGTCTGGGGAGGCATCATTGATTAATAAAACCTCAAACTTTGATACGTCTGATTCTGAATACTGTCCAAGTACATTCGTAAATAATTCTCAACGTTATAGACTGGATCTGCGATACTGATTAATTCATTTCCATACTATAATTACTTTTCTCCTAAAATTTTTTGTATCTCTGTCACCATTCCATTTGCATCTTCTGTTCTAAAGACTTTACTATATCCACTTGAATCATGACTAGTATTCTCAAAAGTATAGACAGGTTTATTCTGTTCTATTGCTCTATTAACAATACCATCCACCTCTCCCCAATGGTTGATATCTAAATAAATATCTGATTTCTTCAACAAGTCCTCAATAATATCATCATGATGAACATTTGTGTATATATTTACGTTTTCATAACGATTGAAACTTTCAAGATGATCCGAAATATTTGTTTTAGCTGCTATATGGAAAGCTACCTCTGGAAGATTTTGAACAAGATAGTCTAGGCTTTCTAAAGTGTCCGAAGCTGTTAAAGTAAAAACATGAAATTGGTGTTGGTTCCTAGGAATGATTTTCAAATCCTCTTGAGAAGTAACGATAGAATTAGCTGGTATATCTTTATAAATCAGAGCATTTGCTCCAATTATGACATTATCTCCAATAGTCACTCCTTTTAAAATGACAACATTGGTTCCAATCCAACAATTGTTTCCTATCGTTATTTTGTCAGCAGTAAATTGAATTTTTTCGATATGGTAATTTGAGTATTTATGATTATGGTCAAAAATCCTCACCCCATCTCCAAACATGGTATCCTTACCAATTTCAATTTCTTTACCACAACGAATCGTACAATGGTCATTAAAGAAAACTCTATTTCCTAGTGTTAATTTAGCATTATTAGCTACTTCTAAACTTACAAATGAACGGAATGTAACATCTGTTCCTAATTCAATAGTACTAGTAGGAGAAATCTCTATATGATGAAACTCTCCTAATAACTTTACAGAATCTTTAAAATCCATGTTTTTCTTCCACTTCTCTTAATTTCTCAATCATTTCTTTAACTTGTTCTACTTTGTAGGTTATCTGTCCCATTTCACGATATTTTGTATTTTCAAAAGCTAAAATTAACTTTCCTCTTTTTGAAAATTGATCTAACATTTCCTCTGTTTTTTCACCATGATTAATGTCTAAAAGCACCTGACTAGTCTCAATTAATTCTTGATCCAGTTCTACTAAATAATTGATCCCAGCATAAACAGTTACATTTGGATAGACCAACAATTGTTTCAAACGATCACTGACCATCACTCTAGCTGCAATCTTAAATTGAATATTAGGCAAGGATTGAATCAATGTATCAATTTGTTCAATCTGATCTGAAGACGTATAAATTAAACAAGTAAACGGTTCTCTGATAGGATAGATATGTGATTTTTGTAGTGGATGTAAATGATGATTTTGGCCCAACTCTGTCCATTCCAGACTATGATAATACCACCAAACATCACGATAGCTCTGCGCAGCTAAATCAAACCACGGCTTTCTATGTGAGAGATAGTGGATAATACCAGGATAATCTTGACCTGCTGGTAACTCATAATCTGTGAATTGCTTATGAATCACAACATGGTTATTGTCAAATTCCATCTCTATCCATCTATTTTCAAAGAGCATATTTAAAATACTCTGATCCGCTTGATCTACCTTATCATGCCACTCATTTGTCAAATCTATCAAACGTTGGGACATGTTTTCTTGTTTCCACAAACGATTGTTGATTAGTAAAACACCCGCATTGAACATTTCCCTGCCATAGTATACTCTTCCTCCATAATCTCGAACAGCTGCTAATGGATAGTCTTGCAAATCTGTTTCAAACAAGTTATCCAAATTTTTAGTTACTACCAAGTCACAGTCTAAATAGAGAGCCTTATCTTCTTGCACAAAGTCAGATACAAAATAACGCAAAAATACTGTGTAACTAATATCTGTTTTATAACGCGAAATTTGCTCATAAGTAACCCGACAATTGATAATCTCTGAGTCATATCTTTCCAATCGCTTGTTTAATTGTTTAAACCATTCATTAGGAAAATCACTATTAATCAGATAAAACCGAATCGAGCGATTATGATAGCAAATGGACTTAATAGTCGTCATGACCTGCTCGACATAGGCATAATTTGCTGCAAGGACAACAGCTTTTTTATCTATTGTCTTTTCAGTAGTTAATTGACTTAAAACCACTTTTTTAGCAGCAAGTTCCTTGTATGTATTAGTATCCGATAAGGTACTAGCTTGACCATTAGATAGTACGCTATCTAACATCTTACTATAAACTGCCAAGTGCTTTTCTAAAGGATAGCCTAAACTAGCTAGTAAAGTAATACGTTCCGACATCGCATCTACTAAAGCATGCATCCACTTTTCAGTCCACGACCTAGAACTACTTCCTTCTCTCTGGCGGTAAGCATATAAACCTGCATTCAAATAGATTGTCTTTTCAGCAAGTAAATAAATCTTTTGATTGAGATATCCATCTTCACCTAATTTACCTACTTCAAAACGTAGCTCCCTAAATAAATCTGCTTTATAAAGCTTTCCACCAACACAAAGCAAAGCAAAATTCTTCATATGTTCTGATTCATAAAAATTTTCAAAAATAGAGACATTATCATACACTTTCTCATAATAGGAACTTCCAAATATATGGAAGTAGAATATCCCTTCCTGTTCATTATATGAGTAATAATTCCCAACTGCAATATCTGCCTGATACTCAATTAATTTATTATATAGAACTTCTACATAATCCGGCTCAACCCAATCATCTGAATCAACAAAGGTAACATAAGATCCTGTCATTCGATCCAAGCCCATATTTCGTGCTTCAGATTGACCACCATTTTCTTTTTCAATATAAATAATTCGATTATCTTTTTGTGCATACTCTTGACAAATTTTACCCGAATTATCTGTAGAGCCATCATTGATAACGATAATTTCAAGATTTTTATAAGTTTGGTTAATTAAACTATCCAAACATTTATTTAGGTAATTTTCAACATTGTAAACTGGTACAATTACCGTAATTTTTTCAGTCATGAAGCTATTCTCCTTTCCTAATATTATAACATTTTTTTGCTATTTTTTAAGCTATTAAGGAATTTCCAAGTTAAAAAAATATATTTATTTCATTGATAGAATCGTTCATACAGTATCAAATTATAATTAAACTAAAAATTGTATAATAGTGCAAAAATATAAGTTGAATAATTTAAAATATTTAGCGTTATAATCTTACTGCAGTTACACAATAACATTTTCGAATGATCAATCCTAAAGATAAATTTTTAATTCATCTCAGACATCTAAAAAATGACTCGTCTATATGCATATCAAGTATCTTTTAGGAATTTATTGATATAACTAGCCTTATTATTTTAGAATAGCTATCTAATAAACGTAAAAAAGCGACCCACATCAAAAATTAGATAACATTCTAATTTTTGAGTATAAGCCACTTTTTCTATCTAAAAATAAAGAAAAACAAATTTGTAAAATGTGTTTTACTAACCTTTAAAATATTTAGCTGCAATTGCTTTTTTGACCAAAATTTGTTGATAAGATTCCACATCTCCATGTTTAAGAGTTTCTTCTTCATGAATAGATAATCGCCATTTATAAGCTTGAATTTCTCTATCCAATAACTCCTGAGGAGCTCCAATCAATTGGAGAATAGTCATACGTTCTTCAATACTCTTTAAGGGATATACATCTGCAAGATTGACTGTCCTTGTAACACTTGTAGAACGTTTTCTATGGATATAAATAGCCTTATTCATAAAAGCAATTTTATCTGTCTGAAGATAAACTTTATAAGTTGTGTAATCATCCTCTACACTTTTATCTGTTGGATATACAATATCTTTAAACAACTCCGTCTTGTATAACTTCGCCCACGGAACTGTGAAGCATTGACTGAAATTATACTTACTGTCATATTGATGGCAAAACCATTCAAATGGCGTATAAGTCTTCTCAAAATAATCATCTGTTCCTACATGAATCAAAAAACTAGCTTGATCATCTAAAAATTGAGTAAAGTTTCCGATTGCAATATCTGCATCTGTTTTTTTCAATAAATCATAAAGATTTTGGATATGATCCAACTCCAACCAGTCATCATTATCTACAAAAACGATATAATCCCCAGTTACAACTTCCAAGGCACGATTGCGGCTAGAAGAAACCCCACCGTTTCTTTTATGATAGACTTTAACACGTTCATCTTGATTTTGATAACGTTGACAGATTGCTGCTGAACCATCTGTTGAGCCATCATTAATCAAAATAATTTCAAGATTTTGATAGGTTTGTTGAACGATACTATCCAAGCATTTTTCAAGATATAGTTCTGACATATAAACAGGAATGATAACACTAATTTTTTCCATCATTTTAATCATATACTCCTTTTCTAATGCAATATATAAAAAACAAAGTCGATTTCAGTATAGTAGGCATTTTTTAAGATATGCTCTAAATTAATTCTAATATTTCTAATAACAGATTAATCACATTTAACTTTCCCTGCATTTGGTAAGTATTCTCTTATAAATTCTGATATATCCTTACTCATGATTTTATCCAATCGTTCAGAAATAATGTCTTCTGGCCAATTCCACCACGCAATTTCTAACATCTGTTCACGGAAAATAGGCTCTGCGATTCGATAACGAATCACTTTGGCTGGATTGCCTCCTACAACAGCATATGGTTCTACATCCTTGGTCACTAGAGCCCCTGCTGCTATGACTGCACCATCTCCAATAGTTACCCCAGCCATGATTTGAGCATTGTTACCAATCCAAACATCATTACCAACTCGAGTTGGACTTTTCAAAATATGGTCATCAGTCATCTGCAATGACTCATCCGTGTAAAACACCTCTAAACTCTTGAATGGATAAGTTGTAATCAACTCTAAATCATGATTTGCAGTGATAAATTGAACATTATGCCCAATAGAACAATAATCACCAATTATAACTTGACCTCCGTGGTCATAGTCAATTAATTGTGGAATGCCATACGTATGTTTCCCTACTATTAAGGCTCCGTAATCAATCAAATAGCGACAAGTATATTTTGTCAGGTAATCAAATAAATCTGGACGCGAATCATATATTCGTATTTCCAAGGGAATCGTTTCCTGATGTAAACCTTCCCAGTAGGAATAACCTACTTCTTCATAGCAACACTCAAAAACTGCTGTTAGTTGCTCTGACTTAGAATATAATTTAAGTTTGTAATCTTCTAATTTCCAAAACCGCTCATTATCATGACCTGCTCCACCAATATCTCTAATCTTACCATCAGATAAGAATTGAAAATAACGTTGGTGTTGCTTATTTTTATGTGAAAATAGACAGAATTTTCCAGATAGCAATTAAAACTCTCTCCCTTCAACTAAATTGACTATATCTATCAGTGTGTCTACAATATGAATAACTTGTCATCCAACTAAAACTTTTATACAAATTTAATGTTACTAACCATTAATATAGAGGTACTATATAGCGTTCTGTTATTATATACATCTTACCACAAATAGCCTTATAA
This sequence comes from Streptococcus sp. D2, assembly GCF_006385825.1. Lineage (GTDB taxonomy): Bacteria > Bacillota > Bacilli > Lactobacillales > Streptococcaceae > Streptococcus > Streptococcus shenyangsis. The sequence goes on from NZ_VFSI01000005.1 coordinate 124,713, forward strand.
TAAAAGCAACTTACATACAATTAACAACTCGGAAATATAATCATACACAATTCAAGGTCATGCCGATGAAGTTTTATTTCTTCAAGGATATTAATCAACAAGTAAAGTGAGGTCTTAAAGTCTTGTTTACCATAGGCTACAATCGTACAGGAAAAATGCGAATACAACTATCGATCATTAGTGGACATTTACGACGAAATAATGCAAAAAATCCCCTGGATGAGTTTTCATCCAAGGGATTTTTCATAAATCGAAATAACAATACTTTCTATGTATTTTTAATCCGATTATTCTTCATCATCACGTTTACGGCGTTTCGCAAACAGACCTAGACCAGTCACAGCTGCCAAAGCTCCAAGGAGTGCAGATGACTTAGAAGCTTCTGTACCTGTATTTGGCAATTGCTGTCTTGACTTACCTGCTGATTCTGATGGTGTTTCAGAAGATAATGTGTCTGTTGACGCTGATTCTGAAGCACTTGTTGATGCTGATTCTGACGCACTTGTTGATGCCGATTCTGAAGCTGATGTGCTTGCTGATTCTGACGCACTTGTTGATGCTGACTCAGATGCACTTGTTGATGCTGATTCAGATGCTGATGTGCTTGCTGATTCTGAAGCACTTGTTGATGCTGATTCAGAAGCGCTTGTGCTTGCTGATTCTGACGCACTTGTTGATGCCGATTCTGAAGCTGATGTACTTGCTGACTCAGAAGCTGATGTGCTTGCTGATTCAGATGCACTTGTTGACGCTGACTCAGATGCCGATGTGCTTGCTGATTCTGAAGCACTTGTTGATGCTGACTCAGATGCTGATGTACTTGCTGATTCTGACGCACTTGTTGATGCTGACTCAGATGCACTTGTTGACGCTGATTCTGACGCACTTGTTGATGCTGATTCAGAAGCTGATGTGCTTGCTGACTCAGATGCACTTGTTGATGCTGACTCAGATGCACTTGTTGACGCTGATTCTGACGCACTTGTTGATGCTGATTCAGAAGCTGATG